>NZ_JBFAXI010000045.1:0-69184 GCF_040680735.1 Streptomyces sp. NPDC051987
CCGTTCGGCCAGGCCGGCCGCGGTCCCCAGGGACGCCTCGTCGGCCAGGAGCAGCCAGCGGCCGGGGCCGACCGGACCACGGCCGTGCGGGCGGGCGCCGGGTCAGCCGGCGCCGGCCACGGCGGGGCACAGGGCCAGCAGGTCGGCCGGCTGACGGAGGGACGCGTCGGGGCCGCTGGCGAGCAGGTCGGCCGCATCGCTCTCGCCCCAGAGCGCGGCCACCGCGTCGACGCCCGCGGCGCGTGCCGCCCCGATGTCGGTGACCGCGTCGCCGATCATCATGGCTTCCTCTGGACGGACCCGGAGCAGTTCCAGCGCGCGCAGCACGATGTCCGGCGCCGGCTTGGCGTGGGCCACCTCGTCGGACCCGAGCACATGGTCGAAGTAGGGCAGCACCCCGAGTGTGTCCAGCAGGTGCCGGGCGCGGTCACCGGCCTTGCCGGTGGCGATCGCGGTACGGAAGCCGCGCTCGCGAAGTTCCCGAAGGAGAGGGGCGACTCCGGGGAAGAGCCTGACCTGGCCGGCGAGCCGGTAGCTCTCCCGGACGAAAGGCCCCTCCATTTCCAGGGGCAGTCCCATGATCCGCATGATGTCGGGGAAATATCGGCCGAGATGGCGTTCGTACTCCTCGAACGGGGCCGCCCCGTCGCCGACGATCTCGGCATAGGCGAGGCTGAAGGCCTCCCGCATGACCGCGAAGCTGTCCACGATCACTCCGTCTAGATCGAAGACGACCGCCCTCTTGGGGTGCGTGAACGGACTGCCGGTCAGGCCGGGAGCGAGGCTGATACCAGAGTGCATGGGGGTCTCCCTGACGTCGGTACGGGCGCACGCCGCAGGTCAGGTGCCGTGCGGGCGGCGCTGCGGTGCAGGCGGTGGGATGCGGTGTCGGCTCAGTGGGCGGCGGCCACCGCCGGCGCACGCCGGGCGCGGCCGGCCGAGTGGTAGAGCCGCTCGATGACGCCGATGGTCCGCCGGGCCTCGGCGACGGCCGTGCCCTGCGCGCCGTCGCGGGCCAGCAGGCCCGGCAGGGCGTCGAGTTGACGGTCGTACTCCGCGCCCACGGGTTCGGGATCGAACGGGACCGGCGTGGACTCGCCGGTCCGAGTGACGAACAGTGCGGGGCTGCGCACGCGGTTGGGGCTGAAGCCGAAGGTGCAGCGCAGTTGTACCGTCGCCGCGCTGCCTTCCACGCGGATGGTGGTGCTGTCGAGCGCCTCGTGCGAGGCCCAGCTGACCCGCAGCGCCACGGAGACCCCGCCGGACGTCACCAGGAGCCCGCGTGCGGTGTCCTCGACGTCACCGGCTCCTGCCGGGGTCGCATCGCCGTCGTGTCGCCAGGAGGTGCCGTGTCCTGCAGCGTTGACGAAGTCGCCGGAGACCGAGCCCAGCACCTGGGTGTACTCGACCGGACCGAGCAGCGGGGCAACCGTGTCCAGCAGGTGCCAGCCCAGGTCGACCAGGGCGCCGCCACCGGAGAGGTCCCCGCGGGTGAACCACCCGCCGGCGTCGGGCACGCCCTTGGCCCGTACCCACGACACATCGACGTGGCGGATCTGGCCGGCCTCCCGGACCACGGTGTCCCGCAGGGCCATGACGTCCGCGCGGTAGCGTGCCGCACTGCCCGCGAGCAGTACCGCACCGGCCGCGCGTTCGGCCGAGGCCAACTGTGCCGCCTCGGCGGAGGTCAGGCAGACGGGCTTCTCCAAGAAGACCGACACGCCCCGGCCGAGCAGCCCGCAAGCGACCGGTGCGTGCAGGTGGTTGGGTACGGCGACCACGGCGAGGTCCACGAGGTCCGGGGTCAGCTCCGTGGCGTCGGCCACGACCCGGACCTCGGGCAGGACACGGGCGGCGGCCTCCCTCGCGGCGGGGGACGCGTCTGCCACTGCGACGACGTCGTACGCCGGATGCCCGGTGAGCCGGGACAGCCAGATCTCCCGGCCCGCCCAGCCGAGCCCCACGACGGCCACGCGTACGGGCTCGCTCACAGCGTCGCCAGCGTCTCGGAGACGATCTCGGCGATCTGGTGCATCTGCTCCTCTGTGCCCAGCAGTGTGCGGTGGTGCAGCCAGATCGTGTCCTGGTACACCGCCTCGGCGTGGGGGCAGCGCGCGGCGATCGACTCCAGGGTCTCCTCCGGCGCGCCGGTCTCCCAGAAGCCGTCGGAGCGGTAGATCACGCGGAAGGCGGCGAAAGCAGGCAGCCCCCGCTCGATGAGCTCGTCCACAAGCTGGTTGCGGTGCTCGGCGCTGAGGCCCGGGACACGGAACATGGCCATGTAGTGGGGGTTGCGTGTGGCCCGCGAGTCGACGGTCTGCGGCTGGACGCCGTCGATCCCCGCCAGCAGGCCGGACAGTACCGGCCAGTTGCGCTCGCGCGTATCGATCTGCCCGGCGAGGCGGTTGAGCTGGGCGCGCAGCACGCTCGCGGAGAACTCGTTCATCCGGAAGTTGGAACCGGAGGTCTTGTGGTAGTAGTACCGGTCGCTGCTCGGGCGGCCGCAGCTGTGCCGCAGGAACGCCTCCTCGCGCTGCTCGGCGTCCACGAACGTGACAAGACCACCCTCACCGGCGGTCATCAGCTTGCCGTTCTGGAAGCTGAACGCGGCGATGCTGCCCAACTCGCCGACCTTCTTGCCGGCCCACTCGGCGCCATGCGCGTGGGCGGCGTCCTGGATCAGCGGTACACCGCTGTCGGCGGACAACTTGCCCAGCGCGTCCATGTCGCACATCTGGCCGGCCATGTGGACCGGCATGATGGCAGCGGTGCGGGGGGTGATGGCGTTCGCGGCGGCCGACGGGTCGATGTTGAGGGTGCCCGGGTCGATGTCCACCGGCACGGCCGTGGCGCCCAGTCGCTGGGCGGCCTGGGAGGAGGAGATGAACGTGAACGCCGGCACGATGACCTCGGTTCCGGGCCCCACGCCCAGAACCTGCAGAGCCAGTTCGAGAGCGTGGGTGCCGTTGGTGACCGCCAGCGCGTGGGAAGTGCCGTGGTACGCGCCGAACTCCTCCTCGAAGGTGTCGACCTCGCTGCCGCCCATGCGCCACCATTGGCCCTGTTCCAAAGCGCGTACAAGACCGGTGCGCTCCTCTTCTCCGAACTGTGGCCACGCCGGAAATTCGGGCTTGGGGCGAGAATTCTGAGCCATTCCCATTTCACCTCTCCGCGGTCAAGATCAGTGCCGTAAACATACCGAGGGCGAAGTGACCCGGTCATCCCCCTACGGCTCCCCTAACTCCCCCTTGTCAAGGGGTTTGGATATGAATTTCGACGGCGGCCGACGGCTCTGCCTTTCAGCGGTGCAATTGCCGGGGAGAGACCTTCGTGCAGCGCGATTGCCGAACGGGGAGAACCCCGGCATGAGCGGGGGACGGCTCGGCAGCGGTCCCGTGAGGAGCGGCGTACGTCCGCGTGCTGCGGCACGCCTGTGCCTCGACCATACTGGGGCGGGCGGAGTTGCTGTCATTTTTCGAACGACAGCTCGCCATGGAACGCAAGGTGAATGAGCGATGGGGCCTGGGAGATGCTGAGAGAGGTAGCCGCAACTCGGTACATTGCACCCCTGCGCTCCGGCGGCTCGGTCCCCGCCGTCGTCGAGGCCGACGACCTCGGCACCTACGTGGTGAAGTTCACCGGTTCCGCGCAGGGGCACAAGGCGCTGGTCGCCGAGGTGATCGTGGGGGAGCTGGCGCGGGCGCTGGGACTGCGCTTCCCCGAGCTGGTGCTGGTCCACTTCGATCCGGCGGTCGCCGACGCCGAGCCGCACCAGGAGGTCCGGGACCTGCACGCGGCCAGCCGCGGCCGCAACCTCGGGATGGACTTCCTGCCGGGGGCGGAGGACTTCACCCCGCAGCTCGCGAAGACCTTCCGGGTGGATCCGCTGGAGGCGGGCCGGATCGTCTGGCTCGACGCCCTGACCGTGAACGTCGACCGCACGGTCCACAGCTCCAACCTGATGGTCTGGCCGACCCTGGGCGTCGCACCCCCTCGGCTGTGGCTGATCGACCACGGCGCGGCCCTCGTCTTCCACCACCGCTGGGACGGGACCGACCCGGCGAAGTCCTACGACTTCAGGCACCACGCCCTCGGCCACTACGGGCCCGACGTGCGGGCGGCCGACGCCGAGCTGGCGCCGAAGGTGTCGCGGGAGCTGCTGCGCGGGATCGTCGCCGAGGTCCCCGACGCCTGGCTCACGGAGGACTTCGCCACGCCCGGCGAGGCGCGCGAGGCGTACGTCGAGTACCTGTACGCACGGGTCCGGGCCTCCGCGGCCTGGCTGCCCACCGACTTCCCCAGCCGGGAGGAACTCGCCGCCGAGGAGGCCCTCCGGGCGGCGCGCACGCAGCAAGGCCGGCCGAAGTGGCTGAAGCGGGTGCCCGACCTGCACGGGAAGCCGGCCGCGGAACAGGATTGGTCGGTACACCTCGGATGAGTGACACCCCGCCGCGTGACACCTTGCCGCGTGACACCTTGCCGCGCGACGCCCGGCCGGGCGACGGCCGGCGCGTCGAGATCGAGTACTGCACCCAGTGCCGCTGGCTGCCGCGGGCGGCCTGGCTGGCGCAGGAGCTGCTGACCACCTTCGAGACCGAGCTGACGGAGCTCGCGCTGAAACCGGGCACGGGCGGCGTCTTCGTCGTGCGGGTCGGGGACGAGACCGTGTGGGACCGGCGCGAGCAGGGCTTCCCCGAGCCCACGGCCGTGAAGCAGGCGGTACGCGACCGAGTGGCCCCGGGCCGGTCCCTGGGTCACTCGGACAAGCCGGCGTCCTGAGGGATCAGCCGCGGAGCTGCTGGTACGCGGGCAGCGTCAGGAAGTCCGCGTAGTCCTCGTCGAGGGCGACGGTGAGCAGCAGGTCGTGGGCCTGCTGCCAGTGGCCGGCCGCGAAGGCCTCCTCGCCGATCTCCGCCCGGATCGCGGCGAGTTCCTCGGCGGCCACCTTGCGGGCCAGCTCCGGAGTGGCCTTCTCGCCGTTCTCGAACTCGACGCCCGCATTGATCCACTGCCAGATCTGCGAGCGGGAGATCTCGGCGGTGGCCGCGTCCTCCATGAGGTTGAAGATGGCCACCGCGCCGAGCCCGCGCAGCCAGGCCTCGATGTAACGGATGCCCACCTGGACGGCGTTGACCAGACCCGGGTAGGTCGGCCTGGCCTCCAGCGAGTCGACCGCGATCAGGTCGGCCGCCTCGACGTGGACGTCCTCGCGCAGCCGGTCCTTCTGGTTCGGCCGGTCGCCGAGGACCCGGTCGAAGCACTCCATGGCGATCGGCACCAGGTCGGGGTGGGCGACCCAGGAGCCGTCGAAACCGTCGTTCGCCTCACGGTCCTTGTCCGCGCGGACCTTCTCGAAGGCGACCTTGTTGACCTCGGCGTCCCGGCGGGACGGGATGAAGGCCGCCATGCCGCCGATGGCGTGCGCGCCGCGCTTGTGGCAGGTGCGGACGAGGAGTTCGGTGTACGCCCGCATGAACGGGGCCGTCATGGTCACCGCATTGCGGTCCGGGAGGACGAACCTGGGCCCGCCGTCACGGAAGTTCTTCACGATGGAGAACAGGTAGTCCCAGCGCCCCGCGTTCAATCCCGAGGCGTGGTCGCGCAGTTCGTAGAGGATCTCCTCCATCTCGTACGCGGCCGTGATCGTCTCGATCAGCACGGTGGCACGGATGGTGCCCTGCGGGATGCCGACGTGGTCCTGCGCGAAGACGAACACGTCGTTCCAGAGCCGGGCTTCGAGGTGCGACTCGGTCTTCGGGAGGTAGAAGTACGGTCCCTTGCCGAGGTCGAGCAGCCGCCGCGCGTTGTGGAAGAAGTAGAGCCCGAAGTCGACGAAGGCGCCGGGCACCTGCTCGCCGTCGACCTCCAGGTGCCGCTCGTTCAGGTGCCAGCCGCGCGGCCGCATGACGACCGTCGCCAGTTCCTCGTTCGGACGCAGGGCGTACGACTTGCCGCTGGCCGGATCCGTGAAGTCGATGTTCCGGGTGTAGGCGTCGATCAGGTTCAGCTGGCCGAGGACGACGTTCTCCCAGGTCGGTGCGGAGGCGTCCTCGAAGTCCGCGAGCCAGACCTTGGCGCCCGAGTTGAGGGCGTTGACGGTCATCTTGCGGTCGGTGGGACCGGTGATCTCCACGCGCCGGTCGTCCAGGGCCGCGGGGGAGGGGGCCACCCGCCAGGAGTCGTCCGCGCGGACTGCGGCGGTCTCCGGGAGGAAGTCCAGGGTCGAGGTGCGGGCGATCTCGGCGCGGCGCTCGGCGCGGCGGGCGAGGAGTTCGCCGCGGCGCGGCGAGAACCGCCGGTGCAGCTCGGCGACGAAGGCGAGCGCTCCGTCGGTGAGCACCTCCTCCTGCCGCGGCAGGGGCTCGGCGTCGACGACGGCCGCCGGAGACGGCGCTGGTGCGGACATGAGCTGTCACTTCCTTCGGCGGTGGCACCAGGTGCCAGGCGTTCCGGGTCGAACGAAGCGCACTCCGTCACCGGGCAAGCGCTTCTGAAAAATGGATACTAGTTTCCTCATCGTGGAAGTTCAATGGTTTGTTGGCGTCGAGATTCTCCGCGTCGAGCCACTGTGGTGCTCGGTCCTGTCCCGTTCACTCCAGGCGGCTCAGGTCCGCCTCCGTGTCGATGTCGTACGGCTCGGCCACGTCTGCGCACTCGACGAGCGTGACCGCGTCCTCGTGGGCCCTGAGATAGGCGCGGGCGCCCCGGTCCCCGCTCGCGCTCGCCGCGATCCCCGCCCAGTGGGCCGAGCCGAACAGGACCGGATGGCCGCGCACCCCGTCGTAGGCGGCCGACACGAGCGAGAACTCGTCCCGGAAACCGTCGACGATCCGGGCGACCGCCGACGCGCCGATCCCCGGCTGATCCACCAGGCACACCAGGGCGGCCCGCACCCCCGCCCCGGCGAGCGACTCCAGCCCCACCCGCAGCGAGGACCCCATGCCCTCGGCCCAGTCCGGGTTCTCCACGACCACACAGCCGCCGAGCCCGGCGCGCTCCCGCACCTCCTCCGCACGGGCCCCGACGACCACGTGGACCGGCCCGCAGCCGCCCGCGCGCAGCGCCTCGGCCGCGTGCTCCACCAGCGGCCGCCCCCGGTGGGTCAGGAGTGCCTTGGGGCGCCCGCCGAGCCGTCTGCCGCCGCCGGCGGCGAGCAGCAGCCCGGCGATCCGGCCGTCCGTGTGTGTCATGGGTCCTGCATACCCGACGCCTGAGCGGACCGCCGGTTCCCAGGGCTGAATTTCGGTCCGCGCTGTAGCGCTCGCCGCACGGGAGGGCGTTTACTGACCCGCGTCCCCGGGCGCCCGGCCACCGTCCTGGGGTGCCCGGCGAGGGGGGAGTGCTGTGTTGCGGAGCTTGGGACAGAGAGCGGTGACCGGCAGAGACGAGGATCCGAGGGTGACGGAACTGCGTACGGCGGTCTCCCGCCTGCGCCGTGAACTGGCCGCGCATCCGGCCGAGTTCCCGGACCGTGCGATAGCCGAGGACGAACTCGCCGCCCTGGCGGCGATGGCCACGGGCGGCCTTCCGGAGATCCCGCGTCTGCGCCGGTCCCTGTTGCTGATCGCGGGCGCGATCGGCTCGGTGAGTGCCCTGTCCCGGAGCCTGACGGACGTCCGTCAGGCGGTGGACCTGTTCGGCGAGACGCCGCGGGCCTGAGCACCCCGAAGGGGGCGCTGGGCCGTGTCGGTGTGCGGCTCCGCCGCGCGGGCGGTACCGGCCGGACGCCACCCGCGGGCGGTACCGGCCGGACGCCACCCGCGGGCGCGACCGCCCGCACGCCGCCCCCGGGCGCCGGCGCTCCGGTCGGCCCCTGTTACCTCAGGATCCTGAACTGACCAGCGCCCGGGACAACTCGACGGCCACCTGCTGCAGCACCGGCACGATCTTCCCGACCGCCGCCTCCGTCACCCGGCCCGCGGGACCCGAGATCGAGATGGCGGCCGCGGTCGGCGAGTCCGGCACGGACACCGCCAGGCACCGCACCCCGACCTCCTGCTCGTTGTCGTCCACGGCGTACCCGAGCCGCCGCACCTCGGCCAGGGCGTCCAGGAACCCTTCCGGCGTGGTGATCGTCTTCTCGGTCGCCGCCGGCATCCCGGTCCGCCCCAGCAGCGCCCGCACCTCGGCGTCCGGCACATGCGCCAGCAGCGCCTTGCCCACCCCGGTGGAATGCGGCAGCACCCGCCGCCCCACCTCGGTGAACATCCTCATCGAGTGCTTCGAGGGCACCTGTGCCACGTACACGATCTCGTCCCCGTCGAGCAGTGCCATGTTCGCCGTCTCCCCGGTCTCCTCGACCAGCCGCGCCAGATACGGCCGTGCCCAGGTGCCGAGCAGCCGGGCCGCCGACTCGCCCAGCCGGATCAGCCGGGGCCCCAGCGCGTACCGCCGGTTGGGCTGCTGCCGCACATAGCCGCAGGCGACGAGCGTGCGCATCAGCCGGTGGATGGTCGGCAGCGGCAGCCCGCTGCTCGCGGACAGCTCGCTGAGCCCCACCTCGCCGCCCGCGTCCGCCATCCGCTCCAGCAGATCGAAGGCGCGCTCCAGGGACTGGACCCCGCCGCCGCTGGGCCTGGCGGAGTCGTTGGTGCTGGCGCTGGACGTCGGCACGGCGCGTTCCTTTCGGGGCGGGCGGAAGGGCAGAAGCCTACCCGGCGGTCGGTTGACTCCCCGGTCCCGCCTGGCTACCTTCTGTTCACCGGAATCATAATTCCGCTCTGTGGAAAGAGCCAGGGCAGGCGCCCGAGAGGGCCCCCGGGAGCAGTGTGCCCTTGACGGCGCGGAGGCGGGAGTGAAGACTCCTTCAACAGAACGTTGAAATCCGTTACGCGGGTGTAAATCCCGTTTCCCCGACGTGAACGGCGGCAGAGAGAGGGGTTCGGGTGCCCGACGCTGAACTGGTGCTGCGCTCGACGCGCGTCATCACCCCGGAAGGGACGCGGGCCGCCTCGGTCGCCGTGTCCGCCGGGACGATCACGGCCGTCCTGCCCCACGACTCTCCCGTCCCGGCGGACGCCCGCCTGGAGGATTTCGGCGACGACGCCCTGCTGCCCGGCCTCGTCGACACCCACGTGCACGTGAACGACCCGGGCCGCACCGAGTGGGAGGGCTTCTGGACCGCCACCCGCGCGGCGGCGGCCGGCGGCATCACCACCCTGGTCGACATGCCCCTCAACTCCCTCCCGCCGACCACGTCCGTCGAGCACCTCCGGGTCAAGCGCGAGGTCGCGGCCGACAAGGCGCACGTCGACGTCGGCTTCTGGGGCGGCGCGCTGCCGGACAACCTCAGGGACCTGCGCCCGCTGCACGAGGCCGGCGTCTTCGGTTTCAAGGCGTTCCTGTCACCCTCCGGCGTGGACGAGTTCCCGCACCTCGACCAGGAGCGGCTGGCCCGGTCGCTGGCGGAGATCGCCTCCTTCGACGGGCTGCTGATCGTGCACGCCGAGGACCCGCACCACCTGGAGGCCGCCCCGCAGCGCGGTGGCCCGAAGTACGCCGACTTCCTCGCCTCCCGCCCGCGCGGCGCGGAGGACACGGCGATCGCCCACCTGATCGACCAGGCGAAACGCCTGCACGCGCGCGTGCACGTCCTGCACCTGTCCTCGTCCGACGCGCTGCCGCTGATCGCGGCCGCCAAGGCGGACGGCGTCCGCCTCACCGTCGAGACCTGCCCGCACTACCTCACCCTCACCGCCGAGGAGGTCCCCGACGGCGCCAGTGAGTTCAAGTGCTGCCCGCCCATCCGGGAGGCCGCCAACCAGGACCTGCTCTGGCAGGCGCTGGCCGACGGCACCGTCGACTGCGTGGTCACCGACCACTCGCCCGCCACGACCGACCTGAAGACCGCCGACTTCGCGACCGCCTGGGGCGGCATCTCCGGCCTCCAGCTCAGCCTCGCCGCCGTGTGGACCGAAGCACGCAGGCGCGGCCACGGGCTTGAGGACGTGGTCCGCTGGATGTCGTCCCGCACGGCCGCGCTCGTCGGCCTCGACGACCGCAAGGGCGCGATCGCGGCCGGCCGGGACGCCGACTTCGCCGTCCTCGCGCCCGACGAGACCTTCACCGTGGACCCGGCCGGCCTCCAGCACCGCAACCCGGTCACCGCCTACGCCGGCAGGACCCTGCACGGCGTCGTGAAGTCCACCTGGCTGCGCGGCGAACGGATAGTCGACGGCGGCGAGTTCACCTCCCCGAGGGGCCGGCTGCTCACCCGCGCCCGCTGACCTCGGCGCCTTCCTCCCACACCCGCAGCGGCCCACCCCGAAAGGAAGACCCTTGACGGCGATCCCGACCTTCACCGGTGACGCGCGCCCCTACTCCGGCGGCGACCCGTACGCCGACTACCGCACCGCCGACTTCCCCTTCGCCCGGTACACCGACCTCGCCGACCGGCGGCTCGGGGCCGGGGTCATCGCCGCCAACGACGAGTTCTTCGCCCAGCGGGAGAACCTGCTGGTGCCGGGACGGGCCGAGTTCGACCCCGAGCACTTCGGCCACAAGGGCAAGATCATGGACGGCTGGGAGACGCGCCGCCGCCGCGGGGCCTCGGCCGGCCATCCGTGGCCCACCGCCGAGGACCACGACTGGGCACTGGTCCGGCTCGGCGCCCCCGGCGTCGTCCACGGGATCGTCGTCGACACGGCCCACTTCCGCGGCAACCACCCGCAGGCAGTCTCGGTCGAGGGCACCTCGGTCGCCGGCTCGCCGTCCCCCGGCGAACTGCTCGGCGACGACGTCAAGTGGACGACCCTCGTCCCGCGCACGCCCGTCGGCGGCCACGCGGCGAACGGCTTCGCGGTCACCGTCGAACAGCGCTTCACCCACCTGCGGGTCAACCAGCACCCCGACGGCGGCATCGCGCGCCTGCGCGTGTACGGCGAGGTGGTGCCCGACCCCGCATGGCTCGCCGTGCTCGGCACCTTCGACGTGGTCGCCCTGGAGAACGGCGGGCGGGTCGAGGACGCGTCCGACCTCTTCTACTCGCCGGCCACCCACACCATCCAGCCGGGCCGCTCCCGCAAGATGGACGACGGCTGGGAGACGCGCCGCCGCCGTGACCGGGGCAACGACTGGATCAGCTACCGGCTGGCCGCCCAGTCCCAGATCCGCGCGATCGAGATCGACACGGCGTACCTGAAGGGCAACAGCGCGGGCTGGGCGTCGGTGTCGGTGCGGGACGGCGACGGCGGCGACTGGCGCGAGGTCCTCCCGCGCACCCGTCTCCAGCCCGACACGAACCACCGCTTCGTCCTGGCTTCCCCCGCCGTCGGCACGCACGCCCGCGTGGACATCTTCCCGGACGGCGGCATCTCGCGTCTGCGGTTGTTCGGGTCGCCGACGGAGGCGGGCGCGGCGGCGCTGGCGACCAGGCACCGCGAACTGTCCTGACCCCTCGGGCGGGTGCGGGGAACCGGTGGGCCACCCGCTACGTTCTTTTCCCGTGACCCTTCAGCAAGAGATCGTCGGCAACGCCATGCAGATGGCGGTCGTCAACCTGCACCCCGGCCAGACCGTCTACTGCGAGGCCGGCAAGTTCCTGTTCAAGACGACGAACGTCACCATGGAGACCCGGCTGAGCGGCCCGTCGGGCAACGGCGGCCAGTCGCAGGGCGGCGGTGGCGGCATGGGCGGCATGCTCCGCCAGGCCATGGGCACCGCCATGCAGGTCGGCCAGCGCATGATCGCGGGCGAGTCGCTGGCGTTCCAGTACTTCACCTCCCAGGGCGGCGAGGGCACCGTCGGCTTCGCGGGCGTGCTACCCGGCGAGATGCGCGCGCTGGAGCTGAGCGGCACGCGCGCCTGGTTCGCGGAGAAGGACGCCTTCGTGGCCGCCGAGTCCACCGTCGAGTTCGGCATCGCCTTCCGGGGCGGCCGTACCGGCATGAGCGGCGGCGAGGGCTTCGTCCTGGAGAAGTTCACCGGTCACGGCACGGTGATCATCGCCGGCGCGGGCAACTTCATCGACCTCAACCCCGCCGACTTCGGCGGTCGGATAGAGGTCGACACGGGCTGCGTCGTCGCCTTCGAGGAGGGCATCCAGTACGGCGTCCAGCGCGTCGGCGGCCTCAACCGCCAGGGCATCATGAACGCGGTCTTCGGCGGCGAGGGCCTCTCCCTGGCCACCCTGGAGGGCAACGGCCGGGTGATCCTGCAGTCCCTCACCATCGAGAGCCTCGCCAACGCCCTGAAGAAGGCCCAGGGCGGCGACAAGCAGGGCCCGACGGGCGGACTGTTCTCGACGAACGCGGGGTGAGCGCGCGCAGGACACCGGCCGACCGATGAGTCGCGGGTCCCGCCGGGTCCGAGCCGACGGCAACCTCACAGGGCGCCGTGCCGACGAGAATCCGGCACGCCGGCGGTCGGCGTACCGAGGGCCGTCCGGCGCACCGGCGGCCGGGTCGCCGTGGCGGGCGTCTCCGTCCGGTCGTACGACGTCGTCGGCAGCCCCGCGTACGGCTCGCACCCCGCCGAGGCCGACGCCTGGCCGTGGGTGCGGTCGCCGTGTCGTCCGGACCGAGCGTGACGAGCTGTAGCAGCCGCGATAGGGTGCAACTCCCGCAAGGGTGGACGACGGCCGGAAGGGTCGGCGCCGCAGAGCCGGGCACCCCCGGCGTGAGCCGCAGGAGGACCGGTCATGGCAGCCCAGGCGCGCACTCCGCGTGAACGGTACCGGGAGCAGACCCGCTCGGAGATCAAGGAAGTCGCCGTGCGCCAGCTCGCCGCCGGCGGCATCGAGGGGGTGGCGCTGCTGCGGATCGCCAAGGAGATCGGGATGTCGGGCCCGGCGCTCTACCGCTACTACGCCAGCCGGGACGACCTGCTGGCGGAGCTGGTCCTGGACGCCTACGCCGCCGCGGCCGAGGCCGTCCAGGCGGTCGACACCGGCGGCGGGGGGCGCGCCGCCCTGTTCGCCCTGACCCGGGCCTACCGGGCGTGGTCGGTGGCGAGTCCGCACCTCTATCTGCTCCTTCAGGGCACCCCGGTGGCGGGCTTCGAGGCGCCGCCGGAGTCGGTGCTGAAGGCCAGGTCGGTCTTCGGGCCGTTCCTGTCCGTGTTCGCCGAAGGCCGACCGCTGGCCGGGCTGGACCCGCTGCTGGCGGAGTTCCAGGCGTGGCTGCGTGACGATCCGGGCGTGACCGAATGGGTCCGGCAGTGGACGGGCCTGTCCGCCGGCGATCCGGCGGCGGCGGTGGCGCTGACCGGTGCCGTCATGACCTGGCCGCAGCTGCACGGCACGGTGGGCCTGGAGGTCGCGGGCCACTTCACGGGGATGGGTCACCGCCCCGCCACGCTGCTCGACGTGCAGACGGCCCTGCTGGCCGACGCCTTCCAGCTCCGCTGACGCCCCTGGGGCGCGCCCAGCTCCCGCAAGTACCTCCAGCCCTGCCGGCGACCGCCGGCAGGGCTGTTTCGCGCGTGCGCCCCCTGTCCTCCCCGAAAGTCGTTCGCATTCTGTTAGACCCTGTCACGGTCGCTTGACCCCATCGCGCGGAGGGTGTCTAATCTCTGTTAGAGCATGTAACTGAAGCGATGGGCGCTAACCCATCCGCATGTCACGGAGGTCGTCATGAGCGCCGAGCAACTCACCCAGGTCGTTCTGCCCGGCAAGGTCGAGCCGGAGGGGCTGCTGATCCGCCACGGGGCGGTCCCGGTCCCCGGTCCCGGCCAGGTCGTGATCCGGATGGAGGCGACCGGTGTCTCCTTCGCGGAACAGCAGATGCGCCGCGGCAGGTACTTCGACCAGCCCCCGTTCCCCTTCTCGCCCGGCTACGACCTGGTGGGCACCGTCCATGCCACGGGCGCGGGCGTCGATCCGGGCCTGGCCGGAACCAGGGTCGCCGCACTGGTCAAGGTCGGCGGCTGGGCCAGTCACCTCGTCGTGGACGCGGCGGACGCGGTGCCGGTGCCGGACGGGGTCGGCGCGGCCGAGGCGGAGACCCTCGTCGTCAGCGGGATCACGGCCTGGCAGATGCTGCACCGCACGGCGCGCGTCCAGGCGGGCCGGACCGTCCTGGTGCACGGCGCCAACGGCGGAGTCGGCTCGGTCCTGGTCCAGCTCGCCCGGCTGGCGGACATGCGGGTCATCGGCACGGCATCCCCGCGCCACCACGCCGCCCTGGAGGAGCGGAGCGTGATCCCGGTCGACTACCGGTCCGACGTCCCCGCCCGCGTGCGCGAGATCGCGCCCGGCGGGGTGGACGCGGTCTTCGACCACGTCGGCGGACGGGGCATCGTCGACTCCTGGCGGCTGCTGGCCCCCGGCGGCACCCTCGTCTCGTACGGCTCCGCCGCCACCCGTGACGCCGAGGGCTCCAGGATGTGGCCGGTGCTCAAGCTGATCGGCCGGGTGGCGCTCTGGAACGCGCTGCCCAACGGCCGGCACGCCCGCTTCTACAACGTGTGGGCCGGGGCCAGGAAGAAGGACCGCTTCCGTGCCCGGCTCCACGCCGACCTCACCGAGGTCTTCGACGCGCTGCGGCGGGGCGACATCGACGCGCCGATCGCCGCCCGGCTGCCGCTGGCCCGGGCAGCGGAGGCGATGCGGCTCGCCGAGTCCGGCACGGTCGCCGGAAAGGTGATCCTCACGCCGTGACGCGCTCCGGTGGGGTTCCTCTCGTGGGTGAGGTTAACTCCCTGAAAATTCATGGGGCTTGACGGGAAATTCTGCAGGCTTGTCATTGACATGCCATCGTCTACGCGCGTCATCATGGGACTCATGAGATTCCCCCCACGCATCACTCGCATCGGCGCCGCGGGCGCCCTCCTGTCCGCCCTGCTCGTGGGCGGCACCGTCTCCGTCACCACGGCGGACGCCGCTGCCGACTCGGTCGGCAGCATCTGCTACAGCGACCTGCCCTCGCAGGCGTACACCACGCTCAGCCTGATCGCGTCGGACGGCCCGTTCCCGTACTCGCAGGACGGGATCGTCTTCCGCAACTCGGAGGGTGTCCTGCCGAGTCAGCCGTCCGGGTACTACCACGAGTACACCGTGAAGACCCCGGGCTCCTCCACGCGTGGTGCGCGCCGGATCGTCACCGGCGAGGAGTACGAGGAGGACTACTACACCTCCGACCACTACGCCACGTTCGACCTCGTCGACTTCGGCTGCTGAGTCGCCCGTCCGGCCGGGCCTCGCGCCCCTCGCTCCCCACGGCGAGGTGCGGGAGGCCCGGCCGCGTCTCTTCGCCGGCTCGTCCGGCCGCACCGGCCGGCCGGTCCGGGCACGCGGTCAGGCCGGCCGGTCCGGGACCTCCGCGAGCGCCACCGGTCTGCGCTCGCGCCGGGAGATCTCGCAGGCCTCGGCGATCCGCAGCGCCTGCAGCGCCTCGCGTCCGTCGCAGGGGTTGGCCAGCTCGCCGCGCACCACCTCGACGAAGGCGCACAGTTCGGCCTCGTAGGCGGGTCCGAACCGCTCCAGGAAACCGGGCCACGGCTTGTCGGCGGGCGGCGGTCCGGTCGGCTCGGTCGAGGCCACCGGCGTGCGGTCGTCCAGGCCGACCACCACGGTGTCCAGCTCGCCGGCCAGCTCCATCCGCACGTCGTACCCGGCGCCGTTCAGCCGGGTCGCCGTCGCCGTGGCCAGCGTGCCGTCGTCCAGGGTGAGCAGCGCCGCGCCCGTGTCGACGTCCCCGGCCTCGCGGAACATCGCGGGTCCCGCGTCCGAGCCGGTCGCGTAGACGTCGACGACCTCGCGGCCGGTCACCCAGCGCAGCGCGTCGAAGTCGTGGATCAGCGTGTCCCGGAACAGCCCGCCGGACAGCGGCAGCCACTCCGGCGGGGGCGGCGACTGGTCGGAGGTCAGCGCCCGGACCGTGTGCAGCCGCCCGAGCCGGCCTGAGCGCACCGCCTCCCGGGCGCCGGCGTACCCCCGGTCGAAACGGCGCTGGAAGCCCATCTGCAGCGTCGTGCCGGCCTTCTCCACCTCCGCCAGGGCGTGCAGCGTGCCCGGCAGGTCGAGGGCGATCGGCTTCTCGCAGAAGACCGGCAGCCCGGAGCGCGCCGCCCGCCCGATCAGGTCGGCGTGGGCGGAGGTGGCGGCGGTGATCACCACCGCGTCCACGCCCCAGGTGAAGATCTCGTCCGTGCCGGGCGCCGCCGTCTCCCCGAGCCGGTGCGCCAGGTCCTGGGCCCGCTGGGGATCGACGTCCGTGAGGATCAGCGATCCGACCTCGCGATTACGGCTGAGCGTGTTCGCGTGAAGGGTGCCGATGCGGCCCGTCCCGATGACCCCGATGCGCATGGGAACAAGGTGCTGGTGCACCCGGCGCGCTGTCAATCCATATGTCCGGACAATCGAACTTCACAACTTCCCGTCAACTCGCCACGGGGATACGCTCGGCCCCGTGCCGAAACCAGATGTGGACCCGACCGTGATGCTCGACCTCCGTGTGGACCGGAGTTCCCCGGTGCCGCTGTACTTCCAGCTCGCCCAGCAGCTGGAGGCGGCCATCGAGCACGGCTCGCTCACCCCCGGCAGCCTGCTGGGGAACGAGATCGAGCTCGCCGCACGGCTCGGCCTGTCCCGGCCGACCGTCCGGCAGGCCATCCAGTCCCTGGTCGACAAGGGCCTCCTCGTCCGCCGCCGGGGCGTCGGCACCCAGGTCGTGCACAGCCAGGTCAAGCGCCCGCTGGAGCTCAGCAGCCTCTACGACGACCTGGAGTCGGCGGGCCAGCGCCCGGCGACCACCGTGCTGGTCAACACCGTCGTCCCGGCGTCCGCCGAGGTCGCCGCCGCGCTCGGGGTCGCCGAGGGCACCGAGGTGCACCGGATCGAACGGCTGCGGCTGGCGCACGGCGAGCCGATGGCGTACCTGACCAACTACCTGCCGCCCGGCCTGCTCGACCTGGACACAGCCCCGCTGGAGGCGACCGGTCTGTACCGCCTCATGCGGGCCGCCGGGATCACCCTGCACAGCGCGCGCCAGTCCATCGGCGCGCGCGGCGCCACGGCCGCCGAGGCCGAGCGGCTCGCCGAGCCGGAAGGCGCCCCGCTGCTCACCATGCAGCGCACCACCTACGACGACACCGGCCGCGCCGTCGAGTTCGGCGACCACATCTACCGCCCGACCCGCTACTCCTTCGAGTTCCAGCTGCTCGTGCGGTCGTGAGGTCGCCGGCGCCCTGAAGCTCATGGCTGGTGCTCATGTCAGGTCAATGTGACCGACCGGGTCGGTCTTCCCGAAGAGGGGCACCGCGACGTCCTCGAAGGAGCGCGGGGCCAGAACATGCGGCTCCGCCGCGTGGGCGCGACCAGCGAGGCCCCACGCACCCGCACCCGGCAACCGCGCCGCGCACCCGGCAACCGCGCCGCACCCCTTCCTTATCTCCCCCGAACGGCACCGCACGCACGCGTACGGCACAATCGAGCCCGATGAGCACCTACCGCGACCTCACCGCCCCCATCGGCTCCCGCCGAGCCCCGGTTCTGCGAACCGTCGGAACCCGGGAGCGCCGGTCCCACCTGACGGCTCCCCGTGTCCCCACCGTCGGCATCGACATCGGCGGCACCAAGGTCATGGCGGGCGTCGTGGACGCCGACGGCAACATCCTGGAGAAGCTCCGCACGGAGACCCCGGACAAGTCCAAGAGCCCGAAGGTCGTCGAGGACACGATCGTCGAACTGGTCCTCGACCTGTCCGACCGGCACGACGTGCACGCCGTCGGCATCGGTGCCGCCGGCTGGGTGGACGCCGATCGCAACCGCGTGCTGTTCGCCCCCCACCTGTCCTGGCGCAACGAACCGCTGCGCGACCGCCTCTCCGGCCGGCTCTCGGTCCCCGTCCTCGTCGACAACGACGCCAACACGGCCGCCTGGGCGGAGTGGCGCTTCGGCGCCGGCCGCGGCGAGGACCACCTGGTCATGATCACGCTCGGTACCGGCATCGGCGGCGCGATCCTGGAGGACGGCCAGGTCAAGCGCGGCAAGTACGGCGTCGCCGGCGAGTTCGGTCACATGCAGGTGGTGCCCGGCGGCCACCGCTGCCCGTGCGGCAACCGCGGCTGCTGGGAGCAGTACAGCTCGGGCAACGCACTGGTCCGCGAGGCCAGGGAGCTGGCCGCCGCCGACTCCCCGGTGGCGTACGGGATCATCGAGCACGTCAAGGGCAACATCAACGAGATCACCGGCCCGATGATCACCGAGCTGGCCCGTGAGGGCGACGCGATGTGCGTCGAACTGCTCCAGGACATCGGCCAGTGGCTCGGCGTCGGCATCGCCAACCTCGCCGCCGCCCTCGACCCGTCCTGCTTCGTGATCGGCGGTGGCGTCAGCGCCGCCGACGACCTGCTCATCGGACCCGCGCGGGACGCGTTCAAGCGCCAGCTGACCGGCCGCGGCTACCGCCCGGAGGCCCGGATCGCGCGCGCCCAGCTCGGCCCCGAGGCCGGCATGGTCGGGGCCGCGGACCTCGCCCGCCTGGTCGCCCGCCGGTTCCGGCGCGCCAAGCGGCGCCGGGTCGAGCGGTACGAGCGCTACGAGCGGTTCGCGGAGGCCCGCCGCACCCGGGACACCGCATGACCGCTGCGCTGCCCCGCCAGGCCGCGTCCCCGGAGGAACCGCACCGCCCGCCGGAGACCCCGCGGCACAAGGCCAGGCGCCGGGCGCTCACGCTGCTGATCATCGGGCTGCTCATCGGGGTGCCGGCCGGCTATCTGGTGATCTCCGCCGCCCAGAGCCGCGACAGCGGCAAGGACAAGGAGTCCAAGTACTCGGCGACCGGCCTCACCGCCGGCTGGCCGTCGAAGGTCCAGCGGCGCCTCTACCAGGTGCCGGTGCCGCACCCGGCCGACCGGATCGCGTACTACGAGACCAACAACTGGAAGACCAGCCGGCTCTACGTCCAGTTCCGCACCAACAGCGCCGGGCTGGACAGCTTCCTGGAGGGCATGGGCCTCAACCGGGACGCCCTCAGGAAGAACGACATCAGCATCAGCTCCCGCGACCAGAAGATCTCCGGCTGGAAGTTCACCGGCCCCGGACCCTGGTCGGGCCTGACCCACCATCAGAAGAACCCCGCACCCACCCAGGACGTGGTGGTGAACACGGCCGACCCGAACTTCCCGATGATCTACGTCGTCTCGCGCACCGTCCCGTAGGCCGCTGCCCTGGCCGGTCGCCGGGGCCGATTGTCAGACCCCGCCCGTACAGTCGAAGACGTCTGATCCGACAGGCGGGCGGGAGGTGGCAGAACGTATGAGCGGCACCACGGCCGAGGCCGACACCGGCGTACCGGTGCGCCTCGCGGCGGTCTACCTGCCCGCCGACCTCCCCCGACAGGGCCGGATGGCCTTCTGGGACCCCGAGGGGGACCCGCTCCCCGGCCCCGCGACCGAGGAACTGACGGTCGTCCGGCGGCACGGCGCCACCGGCGCCCGCCGCCGACAGGTGCCCGCGCTCACCCTGTCGCTCGCCGAGGCCCTCCCGCTGCTCGTCCGGGCCCGCCGCGACGCCGCCGCCCATCCTGCCACCGCCTGCTGGGGCGCGGCCGCCCTGCACGCGCTGCGGCTCGCCGCCCGCGGCCGGCTGCTGCCCGGCCTCACCCCTGCCGGACACGACGCCTGGCGGGCCGGCCCCCTGGAGCCCGCCGACATCGCCCACCTGCGCGCGGTGGCCGTCGCCCTGCCCGCCGAGGGCCACGCCGTCCCGCTGCCCGGCCCCGGCCCCCTGCTGCTGCCCCAGCCGGAAGCGCTGATCCGCTCCTTCCTGGACGCCGTCGCCGACACCCTGCCCCGCACCCCGGCCGCCCCGCACACCACCGGCCGGCCCTTCGCCGCCCGGGAACCCCAGCGGCTGCCCGACGCCCACGAGTGGGCCGCGGAGGTCGCCGCCGGCATGGACGCGGGCGTGCGGATCTCGCTGCGCCTGGACCTGTCGGCGTACGACCTGTTCGACGACGGCGAGGGCGCGCAGCGCGCGGGGGCCGCGATCGTGCAGGTGCACAGCCTGGCCGACCCCACCCTGGTGACCGACGCGGCGGCGCTGTGGGCGGGGGCGTCCGACGCCGCCTTCGGCCCCCGCGCCCGCGTGGACGCGGCGCTGGCCGTGCGCCGGGCCGCGCGGGTGTGGCCCCCGCTGGACCGCCTGGCCGAGCGGGACGTGCCGGACGTGCTCGCGCTCTCGGAGGAGGAGCTCGGGCAGCTGCTCGGCGCGGCGGCAACCAGGCTCGCGGCGGCCGGGGTCGCCGTGCACTGGCCCCGGGACCTGGCCCAGGACCTGACCGCCGCGGCCGTGGTCCGGCCCGCCCCCGGCTCGGCCACCGACGGCACCGGCTTCTTCGAGAGCGAGGAACTCCTCCAGTTCCGCTGGCAGCTCGCGCTCGGCGGCGATCCGCTCAGCGACTCCGAGATGGACGCCCTCGCCGAGGCCCACCGCCCCGTCGTACGGCTGCGGGACCGCTGGGTGCTCGTCGACCCGGCCCTCGTCCGCAAGGCCCGCAGACGCGAGCTGGGCCTGCTCGACCCGGTCGACGCACTCTCCGTGGCGCTCACCGGCGAGGCCGAGGTGGACGGTGAGCGGGTCGAGGCGGTGCCCGTCGGCGTCCTCGCCGCCCTGCGCGACCGCCTCACCGCCGGGGTCCGGCCCGCCGAGCCGCCCGCCGGTCTGCACGCCACCCTGCGCGACTACCAGCTGCGGGGCCTGGCCTGGCTCGACCTGATGACCGCCCTCGGCCTCGGCGGCTGCCTGGCTGACGACATGGGCCTCGGCAAGACGATCACCCTCATCGCCCTGCACCTGAAGCGGGCCCGCACCGAGCCCACCCTGGTGGTCTGCCCGGCCTCGCTGCTCGGCAACTGGCAGCGGGAGATCGCCCGGTTCGCACCCGGCGTGCCGGTCCGCCGCTTCCACGGCCCCGACCGCACCCTGGACGGCCTCGCCGGGGGCTTCGTCCTCACCACGTACGGCACCATGCGCGCCGCCGCGGCCACCCTCGCCGACCAGACCTGGGGCATGGTCGTGGCCGACGAGGCACAGCACGTCAAGAACCCCTACTCGGCCACCGCGAAGGCCCTGCGCACCATCCCCACCCCCGCGCGCGTGGCCCTCACCGGCACCCCCGTGGAGAACAACCTCTCCGAGCTCTGGGCCCTCCTCGACTGGACCACCCCCGGCCTCCTCGGCCCCCTGAAGTCCTTCCGCGCCCGCCACGCGCGCGCCGTGGAGAACGGCGAGGACGACGAGGCCGTGGCGCGCCTGGCCCGCCTCGTCCGCCCCTTCCTGCTGCGCCGCAGGAAGTCCGACCCCGGCATCGTCCCCGAACTCCCGCCCAAGACGGAGACCGACCATCCGGTCCCGCTCACCCGCGAGCAGGCCGCGCTGTACGAGGCGGTGGTGCGCGAGTCGTTGCTCGCCATCGAGACGGCCGACGGCATCGCGCGCCGCGGCCTGGTGCTCAAGCTGCTCGGCGCGCTGAAGCAGATCTGCGACCACCCCGCGCTGTACCTCAAGGAGGAGTCCCGGGTCGAGGGACTGGCCGCGCGCTCCGGCAAGCTCACCCTGCTCGACGAGCTGCTCGACACCGTGCTCGCCGAGGACGGCTCGGCGCTGGTCTTCACGCAGTACGTCGGCATGGCCCGCATGATCACCGCGCACCTGAGGGGCCGCGCGGTCCCGGTCGACCTCCTGCACGGCGGTACGCCGGTGCCGGAGCGGGAGCGCATGGTCGACCGTTTCCAGAGCGGCGCGACCCCGGTCCTGGTCCTCTCCCTGAAGGCCGCGGGCACCGGTCTCAACCTCACCCGGGCCGGCCATGTCGTCCACTTCGACCGCTGGTGGAACCCGGCGGTGGAGGAGCAGGCCACCGACCGCGCGTACCGCATCGGCCAGACCCAGCCGGTCCAGGTGCACCGACTGGTCACCGAGGGCACCGTCGAGGACCGCATCGCCGAGATGCTGGAGTCGAAGCGGGCCCTCGCCGACGCGATCCTCGGGTCCGGCGAGGCCGCCCTGACCGAACTGACGGACCGCGAGCTGTCCGACCTGGTGTCGGTGCGGAGGACGTCATGAGCGGCGAGGGCGAGCAGCGGCCGGCGGACGCGGCACGGCGGGCGCTGCGCGCGGCCCGGGACCACGCCGCGGAGAGCGGGGGCGACGGGGCGGCTCCGGGGGAGGAGGCGAGGACCCGCGCGGGGCGGGCACCGAGGCCGGGGGACGCCGCACGCCTGGCGCTGCGCGCGGCTGCCACCGCGCAGGAGGCGGGGCGGAGGGAGGGCGAGACCGACTCCGAGCACGGTCCCGAGGCCCCGTCCGGAGCGGACCGGGAGGACCGGGCCGACACCGGCGCCCCCGCCGCCGTCCGGCCCGGCAGACGCCCCGGTGACGTCGCGCGACAGGCGCTGCGGGCGGCGCGCGCGGAGGCGAAGAGGGCCGAGGAGGCGGCCGCGGCGCAGGCCGCGGACCACCCCCCGGCCCGCCCGGCCAGGCGACCGCCCCCGCCCTCCCCGGCCCCCGCGGCCGCGGCTCGCGGGCGCACCGCCCACGACCTGCGCCAGTTCCTGGCGACCGCGTTCCAGATGCCGAGAGACGAACCCGAGCCGAGCCCTGCCGAGCGGAACGCTGTCGCGGCGAGTGCCGGTGGGCCGGTGTCCGGGCGGAACGTGGTCGGGCCGCACGCCGCTGAGCCGAACGCGGCCGAGCCGGTGTCCGGGGCGGGTGCTGCCGAGCCGGACCCTGCCGAGCGGGAGTCGGAGCGGGACGCGGTCGGGACGGAGGGCGAGGTCGAGCCGGACCCGGTCGAGTCCGGGCCCCGGCCCGCCGCGGACCGTCCGGCGCCGGCTGCCCCTGACCCCGCGCTCTCCGCCGCCCCCCGGCTCCCGCGCACCATGGGTACGCCCCACCGCGACAGCGAACTCCGTCGCACGTTCGCCGCTCGCCCCGCCCTGACGCGGGGCGAGCCCGCGGCGTCCCCCGGGTTCGCCGAGACCTGGTGGGGCAACGCGTGGGTGCGGGCGCTGGAAGAAGGCGCGCTGGACGTCAAGCGGCTGGTGCGGGGGCGGGACTACGCCGCGCGCGGGCACGTGGACGCCATCACGGTGACCCCCGGACTGGTCCTGGCCTACGTGCAGGGCAGCCGGCCCCGGCCCTACCGCGTACAGGTACGGCTGCGGCCCTTCGGCGAGGACGAGTGGGAGCGGCTGCTGGAGACCGCCGCCGACCGGCCCGCCGACATCGCCGCGCTGCTCGACAAGGAGCTGCCGCAGTCCCTCGCCGAGTGCGGGGTGTCCCTGCTGCCGGGTCCCGGCGAGCTGGAACCCCGGTGCAGCTGTCCGGACTTCGGCCACCCCTGCAAGCACGCGGCCGCCCTCTGCTACCAGACCGCGCGGCTGTTGGACGCCGACCCGTTCGTGCTGCTCCTGCTGCGCGGCCGCGGGGAGCGCGAGGTGCTCGACGCGCTGTCCCGGCGCAACGCCGCCCGCGCGGCCCGGGAGCGGCAGCCGGCCTCCCTGCCGGGTGTCCGGGCCACCGAGGCCCTGGCACCGCGGCAGCGTCCGCCGCTGCCGCCCCCGATGCCCGTCCCGCCCCACCCCGAGCAGCCGCCGGTCTATCCGGGGGTGCCCGGCGGCCCGGACCCGTTCGCGCTGGACCAGCTGGCCACCGACGCGGCGGCCCGCGCCCACGCCCTGCTCACCACCGGGCGCGACCCGGTCGGCGACCTGACCCTCTGGCAGGACGCGGTACGGCTCGCCGCCGGCCGCCCCGGTTCCGGTCTCACCGCGTCCACCCGCGCCCTCTACGCCACGCTCGCCGACGCCGTGGGCCGCACCCCGGGCGACCTGGCGTGCGCCGTCGCCGCCTGGCGCCAGGGCGGACCGGAGGGGCTGGCGGTGCTGGAGGAACCCTGGGACCCGCCGGCCGGCCGCTTCGACCGGGCCCGGCCGCTGCTGCTCGCCGCCGACCTCCCTGCCTTCCGGCCGTGGCGCAACCACCTCACCCACCCCGGCGGCCATCTCCAGCTCCGCTTCGGCCGGGACGGCCTGTGGTACGCCTACGAGTCGGAGCCGGGCCACGACGACTGGTGGCCCAGAGGCACCCCCGACCTGGACCCGGTCGGTGCGCTCACCGGCCTCGGCGGCTCGGACGACCTCCCTGCCTAGGCCGTCTTCCTCAGCTTCCCGATGTCGTCGTGCCGGGCCACGAACCGGGCCCTGCCGTGCTCGACGCGGTAGAGGAACCAGCCACCGTCCTGACCGGTCTCCAGGTACTGGTTCTGGCTCTCGTAGCTGTACCGGCGGGTGATGCCCTGCCAGGGCTCGCGCAGCAGCTCCGCGCGCAGCGACTCGCGTTCGTCGCCGCTGGGCGCCGCGAGGCCGTGGGCGGCGTAGCCGACGGCGTCGTAGGCCTCGGCCGCCCACGGCGGCGGAGCCGTGCGATGGCGGGCGCGGTAGGCGGCGGCGAAGGCCCGGGTCCGCGGATCGGCCGCCGCGTCGCAGTACCCGGTGCTGATCCACCAGCCCTCGCCCGCCGTCAGGAACGGCGTGCCCAGGAGGTGTTCGTCGCCGCCGCTGAACCCGCGGTGCCCCGCGGCGGTCAGGGCCTGGGCGCAGGCGGCGGCGCGGGCCGGGAGACCGCCCGCGAAGAGGACGGCGGTGTCCGGGTGGCCGGCGAGGCCGCGGGCCACGTCGGTGAAGCCGGCGCCCTTGCCGACCTCGGCCACTTCGACGGTGCCCACCTCCAGCTTCTGGTAGACGGTGACCATCCGGACGGCGGGCTCGCCCTCGTCGGCGTCGGTGAGGTCGTGCACGACGAGGGTCCGGGCCGGTCGGTCCACCAGGTTGAGGTAGGTCACGACGGCACCGGGCCCCGCGGTGCGGGTGCTGCGCAGGACCAGGGAGCTGGTCGTGCTGGTGCCGTCCAGGGCGTCGGTGTCGGCGCGGGTGATGAGCAGGCACACCCCGGCCTCGGAGCACACCGGCACGGCGGCGGGCACGGCCGTGTCGGTGCCGGCGCCGATCACCGCGTACACCTCGCGGGCGGCCACCAGCCGGGCGGCCGCGGCGGCCGACCCGGCCGCGGTGCCCCGGTCGTCGGCGGTGCGCAGGGCCAGGTCGAAGGTGCGGTCCGCGCGGGCGTTGTGCGCGTCGACCGCCAGCCGTGCCCCGCGCGCCTGGGCCTGGACGGCGGCGGTGGACAGGTCGCCGAGCAGCGCGATCGTACGGGTCGGCAGCGGGCCGTTGCCCGACCCCGCTCGCCCGGACCGCGCCCACCGCCACCAGGCTCCGCCACCGCCCACCGCGCTGACGCCGACAGCCGCCGACGCGATCAGCAACCGCCGCCTGGACGGGGCGGGCGGGGCGTCGGCGAGGGGCGCCTCGGAGAGGGCGGTGGGTTCCGGCACCGGCAGGTCGAGGACGCGCGCGGCCCGGTCCGCGACCAGCGCCGGCAGGCCGGCCGGCAGCCAGGACTCCGCGGTGAACGCACCCAGGGACGAGCGCAGCCGGGGGACCGTGGGGCGGTCGTCCGGGTCCTTCGCCAGGCAGGCGCGCAGCACCGGGGCGAGGTCGTCGGGGACGCCCTCCAGGTCCGGGTCCTCGCGTACGGTCCGGTACAGCACGGCCGCGGCGCCTCCGGTGCCGAACGGCGGTCGTCCCGTCGCCGCGTGGGCGAGCACGCAGCCCAGGGAGAAGACGTCGCTGGGTGGTCCCACGGTCCTGCCGCGGGCCTGTTCCGGCGACAGGTAGCCGGGCGAGCCGACGACCGAACCGTCCGTGGTGAGGGCCGTCGCGCCCACGGCACGAGCGATGCCGAAGTCGATCAGGCGGGGTCCGTCGGCGGCGAGCAGGACGTTCGCCGGTTTCACGTCGCGGTGCACCAGCCCGGCCCGGTGCACGTCGTCCAGAGCCGCGGCGAGGGCGGCGCCCAGGGTCCTGAGCTGCGCGGGCGGCCACGGGCCGTGCAGGGCGAGGGCCTCGGACAGCGGCAGTCCGGGCACGTAGGCGGTGGCCAGCCAGGGCGCGCGGGCGTCCGCGTCGGCCGCGAGCACGGGCACCGTCCACCGGCTGGTGAGCCGGGAGCCCAGCTCCGTCTCGCGGCGGAACCGGGCCCGGAAGCCGGTGTCTCCGGCGTACTCCTCGCGGATCACCTTCAGCGCGACCCAGGCACCGTGGGGTGACCGCGCCAGATAGACCACGCCCATGCCGCCGGCCCCGAGCCGCCCCACCAGCCGGTGGCCGCCCACCGAGGACGGGTCGGCGGGCCGCAGCCGGTCCACCTCGGCTACCCCTTCGTCCGTCCGGCCAGGACCGGCCCGATCTGCTCGAACCGTCCGTCGTGCACCCGGTGGATGTAGGTACTGCCGGCCATGGTCTGCACGGCGGCGTCGAACTGGTTGTACTGGTTGAAGGTGTAGGTGCGCGCGATGCCCTGGTAGCGGGCTCTGTGCAGCCGCAGGGCGAGGGCGAGCCGGTCGGGGCGGCCACCGCCGGACGGTACGGTCCGGGCGAACTCGCGCAGCACCATCCGGACACTGTCGTACGCCTCGGCGCCGTACGGGTCCGGGTCGCCGCCGTACCGCTTCCGCCAGGCCGCCGTGAACCGCTCGGCCGCGCTGGTCCTGAGGGCGCTCGCGTCGACGACGGGCGTCACCACGAACCAGCCCTCGCCCGCCGCGCCCGCAAGCCTCGGGAAGTCCGAGCCGTAGAGGAGGTGGGACATCCAGCGCGGTCCCGTGAAGCCGGCCGCGGACAGCTGCCGGGCCGCCCGCACGGTCGCGTCCAGCGGGCCCAGGTAGACGAAGTCGCGGACCTTGCGGGACAGCACGCGGCCGACGGCGGCCGGGGCGTCGTCGGTGTCCTCGGCGACGACCTCCGGGACCACCTGGGCGTGGAGCGCGTCCCGCCACTGGTTGACCAGGATGCCGCCCTGGTCGAACTCGGCGGAGCCCCCCGAGCGGTCGATGACGACGCCCACGGGGGCGGCCAGGCCGGTCAGCAGCGCCTGCAGGGCGATCGCGGTGCCCGCCGACTGCTGGCCGACCCCGGTCTGGAAGGTGACGGTCGGCGACCAGACGTAGTAGTCGTTCTGCCCGGTGGTGCTGCTGACATGGGTGAGCTTCGCCGAGGCGTAGACAAGGGAGGCGGCCCGCAGCGTCAGCTCGGTGACCGGGCCGAGCACGGCCACGACCGAGCGGTCCGCGGCCAGTTCGTGGGCGACCGCGGTGGCCCCCTCGACGGTCCCGTGGTCGTCGAGGACCCGCACGCCCAGGTCGAAGGCGCGGCCCGCGGTCGCGTCGTACTCGGCGACGGCCAGCCGCGCGGCTCGTTCACAGGCCCGCGTCAGGGGCGCCGCAGCCCCGCTCCTCGTCACCTGCACCCCGAGCACGTACGACGGCCGGGCCGTCGTCCTCTTCCCCGGGCCGTCGTCACGTCCCGTCGCCCAGAGCGCCGCCCCGGCACCCCCGCCCGCCACCAGCAGCGCGCCCCCGGCCAGCAGCAGGCGCCGCCGGGCGGGGCGGCCCCGCCCGGTACCGGGGTCGTCCACCACGGTGGGCTCGATGTCCGGCAGGGCGAGGCTCTCCGCCGCCCGCGCCGCCACCGTGCGGGCGACCGCGTCCGGCAGCCAGGCCGACGGCGACCGCGGCGCGTCGGCGGCGGGCGGCCGCAGCCGGAAGTCCTCGGCGAGCCGCAGCCGCAGGTCCGCGGCGGCCGGCCGTTCCCCGGGCTCCTTGGCGAGGCAGGCGGCCAGTGTCCCGCGGAGCACGCCGGTGATGCCCGCCAGGTCGGGCTCGTCGTGCACCGTCCGGTAGAGCAGCGCGTCCGGCGCGCCGGTGCCGAACGGCGGGCGGCCCGTGCTCGCGTACGCCAGCACGCAGCCCAGCGCGAAGACGTCGCTCGCTGCTCCGGCCGGCTCGCCGCGCGCCTGCTCGGGGGCGAGGAAGCCGGGGGTGCCGACCACCATGCCGGCGGCGGTCAGGGAGGTGTCGTCGGCGGACCGCGCGATGCCGAAGTCGATCAACCGAGGGCCGTCGACCGCGAGCAGCACATTGCCCGGCTTCACGTCCCGGTGCACCAGCCCCGCCGCGTGGACGGCGGCCAGCGCGGCACCGAGCAACGAGCCCAGCACGCGGACGGCCGACGTCGGCAGGGGGCCGTGCTCGCCCACCGCCTCGGCGAGCGAGGGCCCCGCGACGAACCCGGTCGCCAGCCACGGCTCGCCGGCCGTGGCGTCCGCGCCGAGCACCGGCACCACCCAAGGGCTGTCGGCCCGGGCCGCCAGCTCCGCCTCCCGCGCGAACCGGGCCCGGAAGCCGTCGTCGGCGGCGCTCTGCGCCCGGATCACCTTGACGGCGGCCAGCGCGCCCGCCTCGGAACGGCCCAGGTAGACCACGCCCATGCCGCCGGCGCCGAGCCGCCGCAGCAGCCGGAAGCCGCCGACCGACGACGGGTCGGACGGCCGCAGCGCCTCACTCATCACCCGCTCCCTTCACCGCGGTGGACGGAGCCGCGGACGCGGAGGCGGCCCGGTCCCGGCCGTAGTTGTCGACGTTCGCCGTCACATAGCCGACGCCGGCCAGCGCGGCCGAGGTGACGGCCGACTGCTCCGTCTCGCTCTCACCGGCGGCGTGCCGCACGGTCGCGGCGACGGTCACCGGGCCGAGGCGGTGCTTGAACCAGTCGAAGCGGCGCGGCTTCGCGTCGCCGTCGACGACGTACCGGCCGAACTCGGTGAGGTCGTCGTCGGTGGAGGCGTTGCGCTGTTCGTCGAAGGGGTCGCCGCGCGAGGCCATGCCCTCGACGGTGTCGGTCGCGTTGAGCCGCTCCCGCGGGCAGCGCAGCGGCTCGTCCAGTGAGGACGCCATGTCCCGGCGGGCCTGGCGGACCGAGGCGTGCACGGTGACGGTGAGGGACACGTACACCTCGCCCCTGCCGTCGGCGCCCGGTCCGACGAACGATCTGGTCAGGCTGGCCAGCACGGTGGACGGGACCGGCTCGCGCCGCCACAGGCAGTCCGCGCCGAGCACGGCCCAGCTGGTCGGCCCCAGTTCGTAGGGGTCCCGCCTGCGGAACCCGGTGCCGAAGTAGTCGGGCTGCACGGTGAGCCCGCGCAGGAACGCGACGGCCGCGGCCCGTGTCCTCGGCGCGGCGGACTCGGCCAGTGTGTACGGCCGGCTCGACGCGGTGGCAGAGGAGTGCGAGGCCGACGGGGAGGCTGTCGCGCCCGCCGGCTCCGTGGGAGGCCTCGCGCTGTCGCCGCCGTGTCCGCTGTTCGTGCAGCCCACCGCGAGCAGCAGCGCCAGCGCCGCGGTGGATCGGACCGCTCCCCGTCCCATCACGCTCACCCCCCAGGGCCCTCCCCTGGGGGCCCTGGTCGAACGGTAGCGCCATCCTGTGTCAACTGGCCCCAAAGGTAGGCGAGTTGAGTGGAACGGTGACCGCATGGCCATCAGCCGGTGACAGTCCGCGCCGGGGACTCACGCTCGGCGAAGTCCAGCGGCCGTCTCCGCGCACCGCCTCACGCCTCCCGGGCCGTCTCCGCGCACCGCCTCACGCCTCCTCGACCGACACGGCGACCGGGGTCCCCGCCTCGACCGTGCGGCTGACCGTGCACAGCCGGTCGTGGGAGACGGCGACCGCCCGGGGCAGGATCGCGCGGGCCCGGTCGCCGGCCGCGCCCTCGGGGAAGGCGACGGAGAAGGCGACCGTGAGGTCCGTCAACCGGTTGCCGTCCTCCTCGCTCACCTTGTTGCCGCTGACGGTCACGGTGAAGGCGGTCGGTTCCACGTGCCGGCTCGTGGACACGTCCACGTCCGCAGCCGTGCAGCCCCCGAGCGCGGCGAGCAGCAGCTCGACCGGGGTGAACGCGGTGCCGTCGCCGGTGCCGAAGGCGACCGTGCCGCCGCGGGCGTTCGTCGCGGTGAAGTGGCCGGTGCCGGTGCGCTCGACCGTGACCAGACGCAGGGAGTCCTCTTCGCTCATACCGGCGAACCTAAGGCAGCCCGGCCGTCAGCGCAGGATGTTGACGGCCCGCGCGACCACCAGGACCACCGTCACCAGGGAGACCGAGGACTGCAGCATCATCAGCATCTTGGCCCAGCGCGACAGCGGCATCACGTCCGTCGGGCTGAACGCGGTGGAGTTGGTGAAGGACAGGTACAGGTAGTCGAGGAAGCCCGGCTCCCAGTCGGGCGGCGCGGTCTGAGGGCTCTGCATCTGCACGAAGAGGAAGTCCGCGAACTGGTTCCGGCCGAGGACCCGCGCCATCGGTCCGCCGCGGTCCCACTCCCAGTACCAGAGGGCGAACACGATGACGTTCGTCAGCCAGATGCCGCCGCCGGTCAGCAGCAGCGGCCCGGCGTCCATGCCTTCGGTGCCGCGCACCAGCCCCGCCACCAGCCGGACCGCCGCCCAGCCGTTGGCCAGGCTGATCACCCCCGTCAGCACCAGTCCCAGCCCCCGCAGCCACCGCGTGCGGGGCTCCACCCGCCGGGGGTTCCCGGCGACGAGGCCGGCCAGCAGCACCACCTCCAGGACGGGCAGGGCCCAGTACGGCTGGAGGGCGAGCCGGTGCGGCAGCATCAGCTGGAGGACGACGGCCACGAGGATCACGGCGGTCACCGCCCACCGCGGCTCGCCCCGCGTCGCCCGGCGCCACGCGGGCACCACGTCGCGCTCGCCGCTCTCCAGCAGCCCCTCGATCCTGGCCAGTCGGTTCTCGGCGTCGGACATTCGGTCGTTCATGGCCACGATTGTCACGCGGCGCCCGGAAATCGCCGGGGCCGGGGGCCCGGCCGAGTGCGCGTGACACACTCGGGTCAGCGCGTCACAGGTGGTGGCGGCGGGAGGTGGCACCTTGCTGACTCTGGATCTGCATCCGATCTTCCGGAACAACCGCGACATCGAACTCGCGCTGCGCCAGGTCGTCTTCCAGGCGAAACGCACGGGGGAGCCCGTCGTGCAGATCATTCACGGAAAGGGCTCCGGGCAGCTCAGGGGGCGCGTCCTCGCGTTCCTCGGCCAGAAGCACATCAGGAAGCTCTACGACCGGGTGGAGATCGACACGGTCAACACCGGCCGGGTCCTGGTCCACTTCGCGCCCCTGCCCTGAGCCGCGGTCGCCCTCGTCAGGGTGCCCTAGTCCCCCGCCGGCGGTCCTCCGCCCGCAGCTCGAACCACATGGTCTTGCCGGTGGCGGTCCGGACACTGCCCCAGGCGTCCGCGAGCAGGTCGACAAGCTCGATGCCCCGGCCGTTCTCCGCGTCCGGGTCGGCCACGGCGCGTGCGGGGCCGGCGGACTCGGTGTCCTCGACCTCGCACAGCAGACGGGAGTCGCGCAGCCGCAGATTGAGCCGGAGCGGTCCGCGGGTGTGCCGCAGGGCGTTGGTGACCAGTTCGCTGACCAGCAGCTCGGCGGTGTCGGCGAGATCGTCCACCGCCCACTCGCCCAGCTGTGCCGTCACCAGTCGCCGGGCCCGGCGCGCGGAGACCAGCTCCCGCCGCAGGGGCCAGGAGGCGTCCCAGGCGGTGGCGCAGCCGCGCGGTGCGTCCAGCGGTCGCAGCGGCGCGAGCAGGCGGGACCACAGCGCCCACTGCAGGGCCAGCCAGGACGGCGCGTCGGCGTCGGAGGACCCCCCTCCCCGCCGGACGGCGATGCGGTTGCCGATGACCTGGGAGGCCATGGGGATCAGTCCCTTCGCGGACGACCGGGGGGTCAGCCGGTGAGTGTGCCCGGCGTGCGCCGGGCCCTTGCGCGTAGCGGTCGCTACATACCAAATATAGCTGTAGCTGGCGCTACAGTAAATACCTCACTAAAAGGTAATAAAGGACAGCGGGACTGCCTTGCCCGCGTGCACCCGGGAGCCCTCATGCCCCGACCACCCGACCCCGCCAAGCGGCGCGACCTGCTCGACCGGGTCCGCGCCTACCTGATGCGCAACGGCGTCGCGGACCTGTCCCTGCGTCCCCTGGCCAAGGCCCTGGGGACGAGTGACCGGATGCTCCTGTACTACTTCGGCACCAAGGAACGCATGGTCGCCGAGGCCCTGGACCTCTACGAGCGCCGGCCCCTCCTGCGCACCCGCGAACTCCTCGCGGCCGTGGGCGCCCCCGCGAGCCCCGCCGACCTGCGCCGCTTCATGGAGGAGGTGTGGCGGCAGTTCAGCGATCCCGAGGTGCGCGCCGCGCTCCCGCTCTACTTCGAGATCATGAGTGCCAGCGTGCTGCACCCCGACCGCTACGGGCCCGTCATGCGCGACATCATCGCCGAGTGGACCCGCCTGTTCACCTCGGTCTTCCATGGCCTCGGCATGCCGCCCGACCGGGCGCGCACCCAGGCCACCCTCCTGGCCGACGCCTCCCTCGGCCTGCTGACCGCCCCGCTGGCGGACGGTCACTGGGACCAGGCCCGCGAGGCCTTCCAGGCCCTCCTCGACGGCCTGGAACCCGGCTGGCGGACCATGACCACGGGGTGACCGGCCGCATCGCGTCCCCGACGGTCACGGCGTCGCGCGGTCCCAGGACTCCGGCCGACGGGTCGACGCGCTGCGGGGCGTCCCCTGCTTCGACGGGGCCGGCGTCGTCGAGCCGGTCCTCGTGCTGTGCGCGTGGTTGGCCGCTCGGTGAATGTCCCGATGTGAGGCTGATGTGGCATAGAGGCCTGTACGGCCGCTTCCGCTCCCGGAACTAGCGTCGTCAAGGCGACGCGGTCGCACCGCCTGGTCTGTCGCACGGGTGCCGGGCCAGGAGCCGGGGGACCGCGCCGGGACCGTACGGCCTCACACAGGGAAGAAGGCGTTCCGCGCCATGGCCTCTCAATCGGACACTGCCCGAACGGTGATGCACGGGCTGGACTTCGGACTCAACGCATGGGTGGTGGACGAGCAGCGCCGGCGCTACCTGCACGACCCCGGGTCCGTCGAGGAGACGTGGCGGGAGTTCTTCGCCGCCTCGGGCACAGCAGCGGGCCCGCCGGCGCGCGCCCGCTCCGGCCCGGACGACCGGGACCACGACGAGGCGGCGGGCCGGGCCGTCCGGGTCGCCGCTCTCATCCACGCCTACCGGGTGCGCGGCCACCTGATGGCCGGCACGAACCCCCTCGCGCCGCAGCCCGCCGCTCATCCGGAGCTGGGCCTCGGCGCCTTCGGACTCGACGACGCGGACCGGGACCGGAGCACCGTGGTGGACGGGTTCGCCGGGCGCGCCACCATGACGCTCGACGAAGTGCTGGGCGCGCTGCGGGAGTTCTACTGCCGCAGCGTGGGTTTCGAGTACATGCACATCCAGGACTCCCGCGAACGCCGCTGGATCCAGGAGCGCGTCGAGACCGCGCAGCGCCGGCCGGACCGCGCCCGGCAGCTGCGGATCCTCTACCGGCTGGGGGCGGCCGAGGCCTTCGAGACCTTCCTGGGCACCAAGTACGTGGGCCACAAGCGGTATTCGCTCGAAGGCGGCGAGTCGGCCGTCGTGCTGCTCGACGCCCTGCTGCACAGCGCCATCGAGGACGGGGTCGCGGAAGCCGTCATCGGGATGGCGCACCGCGGCCGGCTCAACGTCCTGGCCAACATCGTCGGCAAGTCGTACGCCCAGATCTTCGGCGAGTTCGAGGACGCGGCGGACCTCGGGTCCGTGCAGGGGTCGGGAGACGTGAAGTACCACCTCGGTGCCAAGGGCGCCTATCGCGCCCTGGACGGCCGCGCGGTGGCCGTCTCGGTGGTGGCGAACCCGTCGCACCTGGAGATCGTGGGCCCGGTCGCCCAGGGAGTGGTGCGCGCCAGGCAGGACCTGGCCGCGGAACACGACGGGCCCGCGGACGTGCTGCCGATCGTGGTCCACGGAGACGCTGCCTTCGCCGGCCAGGGCGTGGTCGCGGAGACCTTCAACATGTCGCAGCTGCCGGGCTACCGCACGGGCGGGACGGTCCACATCGTCGTCAACAACCAGGTCGGATTCACCACCGCGCCCGCGAGCGGGCGCTCCGGCACCTACGCCACCGGCGTGGCACGCATGGTGGAGGCGCCGATCCTCCACGTCAACGGCGACGACCCGGAGGCCGTGGACCGCATCGCGCGGCTCGCCTTCGACTACCGCCGGACGTTCCGGAAGGACATCGTGGTCGACCTGGTCTGCTATCGGCGCCACGGACACAGCGAGGTGGACGACCCCTCCATCACGCAGCCGCTCATGTACGACCGTATCGACGCCAGGGCCTCGGTGCGCACGCTGTACGCCGAAGCCCTGGTGGCCCGCGGGGATCTCGGCGAACGGCAGGTGGCGGGCGCCCGCCGCGATTACCAGGACCACCTGGAGCGGGCCTTCGCCGAGACCCGTGCGCTGCCCGCCGCCGGGACCGGCCACGACGTTCCCGGCACCGGCACGGCCCGGCCGACCGCCCCGCACGCGGCCGGCCGGACGGTGACCGCCGCCGACGAGGCCACCCTGCGCCGGGTCATCGCCGCGGGGACCGACCTGCCCCAGGGCTTCACCGTGCATCCGCGCGTCCTGCCGCAACTGCGCCGGCGCGCGGCGTCGCTGGAGACCGGCGCGGTCGACTGGGCCACCGCGGAGACGCTGGCCATCGGTTCACTGCTGCTGCAGGGCGTCCCGGTGCGGCTCGCCGGACAGGACTCGCGGCGCGGCACCTTCGGGCAGCGGCACGCCGTCCTCACCGACCGGCACACCGGCGCGGAACACACGCCGCTGCGCGCCCTCGGCCCGAGGGCCGCGGCTTTCACGCCGTACGACTCGATGCTGTCCGAACTGGCGGCGCTGGCCTTCGAGTACGGCTACGCGCTGGCCCGCCCGGACGCCCTGGTGCTGTGGGAGGCCCAGTTCGGGGACTTCACCAACGGCGCCCAGACGGTCGTCGACGAGTACATCGCCTCCTCCGAACAGAAGTGGGGCCAGCGCTCCGCGCTGACCCTGCTGCTGCCCCACGGCCTGGAGGGCCAGGGCCCGGACCACTCCTCGGCCTTCCGGTGAGCACCGGCGGGGGGTACACGGACGGAGCGCAGCGGAACGCGCCGGCCGCCCGGCCGGCCGCCCCCCCGCCGGCAGGCCCCCCGCCCACCGGCACCCGGCCCCCGTCATCGGCGGGCACGCGGACGCCGCCGGGTGGTCGCGTGACGCAGGGAGTACCAGGCGACCACCGCCCAGGCCGCGACGAGCAGGACGTACAGGGCGACGGCGGTCCAGACGAACAGCTGCGAGCCGGTACGGGCGGCGAGCGCGCCGGTGCCGGTCACGCAGGCGCCGAGGGGGAAGATGAAGGACCACCAGGTGGGTGCGAAGGGCAGACCCCGGCGGACCTCCCGTACGGTCAGCGCGGTGGCCAGCACCAGCCACAGCAGGGCGAAGCCCCAGATCCCGAGCCCGCCCAGCAGCGCCGCGACCGCGGTGCCGCGCGCGTACGGGGCCGGCAGCGCGGTCGGTGCCGCCGTGGCCAGCGCCCCCAGCGCGGTCACTGCCTGGTCCAGTGCCCCCACGCCGATCCACACGGTGGGCACCACCGCACCGCTGGGCGCGTCGTGGTGCACCAGGCGGCTGTACACCATCGCCAGCACCAGCAGGACCGCGACCAGACCGAGCCCGAGCATCGCGTAGCAGCCCAGCAGCAGAGCCAGCCGCACCTGTCCGTCCCGCGCCCGGGGAACGAGCAGCGCCCCGGTCGCCGCGGAGACGATCGGCGGGACCACCGGCAGCAGCCAGCCGCCGAACGCCGCGTCCGGCTCGAACCGGTGCCGCGTGACCATCAGGTACGGAACCGTGCAGGCGGTGGCCAGGCCCAGCGCCGTACCTGCCGACCACAGCACCCAGTCCGCGTCCACCGCCGCACGCTCGCCGATCAGACGCCGGCCCAGCAGCAGCGTTCCGGCCCCCACGGTCAGCAGCGCTATCGGGGGCGCCCCGAAGAACTGGGCGAGCACCGGATCGCCGGCGTGCGTCCGCAGCATCCGCTGGCGGGCGTAGGCACAGGCCAGCAGGGCCAGCAGCAGCGCGGTTCCGGCCCAGACGACGGTGGCGGCCGCGGTGAGCCCGGGGAAGCCGCGCGGCAGGGTGGCGGCCCCTACGGCCACGATCCCGCTGCCCATGACCGCGGCGAACCAGCCGGGACCGAGTGGCCCCCGCCCGCTGCCGTCGGCTCCGGCCGGTCGGTCACGGGTACGGGGGGACGGGCTCGCAACGGCGGGGCGTCGGGACGGGATCGCTCGGTCGGTACCGGAATGGGGTGCCACGGGGCGGTGCGCCTACTCTTCTCGTGTCGGATGCGTCACCGCCCGGGTTCGGCGTCGGTGACCGGCGCCGTCGACGCTACGGAGCGGCGCGGCCCGCAGCACAGGGCAGCACGTGCCATGACACCCTCACACCGGGACATCGGAGGTCGCGCGGGTCCGTGGACAGGAAGCCGCTGCTGGTGACGCCTGCCTACCGGGCCCGCTTCCGCACCACGAACGGCCCTGAGTTCGGCCCCCGTTGACGACACTCGCGGTCAGTGCGGCCGGGGCGCGGAGCGGTGGCTCCCGGTCGGCCGGGGCGCGGCAGGCCGGGCCGGCGAGGAACCAGAACAGCGGGCGGTGCGTGTTGACGGTGAGTCCGCCCCGGGGGGTGCCGTCGGTCGGCCGGGACAGCAGTGCCCGGCCGAGCCCGATGCCGGCGCCGCCGCGCAGTCGCTCGTCGTCCCAGGCGCAGCCGTCCCGCAGTGCCACGTGGACGCCCTCGTCGGCGTAGTAGTGCTCCCGGTCGGCGATGCAGGCGGGCAGTTCCTCGTTCAGCCCCCGCCAGGCGTACGCGAGACGTGGTCAGTACATGCTCATGCCGCCGTTGACCGCTGCTGTCGTGCCGGTCATGAACGTGTTGTCCTCGTCGGCGAAGAAGGCGACGGCTCGGGCGACGTCGGCCGGCCGGGCGAGGCGGCCCAGGGGAGTGGCGGCCACCTGCCGCTGCCTCGTCGCGTCGTCGAAGACGGTGTCGGCGGTCCGGGACTCCACCGGTCCGGGCGAGACGATGTTGACCGTGATGCCCCGCGGGCCGAGTTCCTGGGCGAGGTACCGGGCGAACTCCTCCAGCGCGGCCTTGGCCGTGCCCAGTGCGATCATGCCCTGCCGCGGCCTGCGGCTGAGGTCGGTGCCGAGGAAGACGACGCGTCCCCGGCCCTGTGCGGTCATGTGGGGGAGCACCGCCTTGGTGACCGCGAAGGCCGCGTGCATCTCGGCGTCGAGCTTGCCGCCCAGCTCCTCCCACGTCATGTCCTGGAACGACTTGACGGCGTACGGGATGAGCGCGTTGTGCACGAGCACGTCCACGCCGCCCCAGGCCGCCCGCACCTGCTCGACCATGGTCCCGACGGCCGTCCCCTCGCGGACGTCGGCCTGTACGGCCATGGCCTGGCCGCCGGCCGCCGTGATGTCGGCCACGATCTCCTCGGCGGCCCTGGTGTTGCTGAGGTAGTTGACCACCACGCGCATGTCCCGTTCGGCCAGGAGCCGTGCGGTGGCCGCACCGATTCCGCTGCTGGCCCCGGTCACCAGGGCCACCCGGCCGGCTGTCCCGGTCATGGGCTCACCTCCGTGTCGTCGTCGCGGGCCGCCGGAATGACCGCCCCGAGCGGTTCGGCTTCGCTCTCCGCGCGGGTGCGGACCGCCCCGTGGAGCACGGTGTCGACGGTGGCCCGCAGCAGGTCGGCAGCGCTCCAGTCCAGTTCGTGCGGCAGCCGGGAGGTGAGCAGCCGTTCGAGCGCGCCGCGGGTGATCTCGCCGAGCAGTTCGGGAGGGGTCTGGAGCAGCCCCTGCCGGTGCCCGTCCCGGAACAGTTCGTCGACGCGCCGGTAGATCACCGTGTCCACGCGCCGCTCCACGTACTGCCGCAGCATCGCGTCGCCGCCGCGTCCGGTGCTCAGCTGCGCCGCGCCGATCCGCCCGAGTTCGGTGCCCGCGGCGATCAGGAACCGCTGGACCCGCACGTCGAACGGCTGTCCCTCCGCGCTCTCGGCCGCTGCCGCCAGCGTCTCCTCGACGGCCGCGAACCGCCGGTCCAGCACCGCGGTCAGCAGGCTGCGCTTGTCGGGGAAGTGGCGGTAGATCGTCTTCTTGCTCATCCCGAGCGCACGAGCGAGTTCGTCCATGCTGACGGGCGCGGCGCCCGGCGCGAGGAACAGCCGGCCGGCCGCCTCGACGATCACCTCGGCACGCCGCTTGTCCGCGGTGGAAACGGGAGAAACCGCAGAAGTTTCCATGGTTTCCATCGTGCGTCGGCGCCACCGCGCTGTCAAACGTCTCCCTGGCGACGTCGCCCGGCTGCGGCGCCGTCGTAGCTGGTCGCGCAGTTCCCGCGGCCCTTCGGGGCTCCGGAGGACGCGGCGGCACCCCAGGGCGTCACCGCGGATTCCATGGACGGATAGTCTTCGAACAGATAATCTGCTCGCAGAGCATTTCTGCACCGGGGAGGCCACTGATGTGGACGTATGAGCACAGCATCGAGACCGATGCCACGCCCGAGGCGATCTGGGGGCTGTGGACCGACGTCGCCCACTGGGGCGTCTGGAACGCGGACATCGCGAGCATCCGGATCAGCGGGCCGTTCGAGACGGGCGCCGAGATCGTGATGACCCCGGCCGGGCAGGACCCCGTGCACCTGCTCGTCGCCGAGACGGCCGTCAACGAACTGTTCGTGGACGAGGCCCGGTTCGACGGGCTCCTCCTGCGCACCGTGCACCGGCTCGGCCGGGGCGACCGAGGCCGCACCCGGGTGACCTACCGGATGGAGATCACGGGCCCCGGCGCCGACCGGCTCGGCCCGCAGATCGGCCCGGCCGTCACCGGGGACTGGCCGCAGACCATGGCCGCCCTGGTGAAACTGGCGCAGGACCGATGACCCACCACCCCGGCGACAGCCCCGGCTTCCTGCTCTGGCACGCCACGCTGCGCTGGCAGCGCGACGTCGTGGCGGCTCTCGCTCCCCTGGACCTCACCCATGTCCAGTTCGTGCTGCTCGCCTGCGCCTGGTGGCTGAACACCCACGGCGAACACCCCAACCAGCTGGCCCTGGCCCGCCAGGCCGGCACGGACGTCAAGATGACCTCGCAGGTCCTGCGCGCCCTGGAGGCCAAGGGTCTGATCGAACGCGAGGTCGACCCCGCCGACACCCGTGCCAAACGGCTGCGCGTCACCGGCGCGGGCGCCGCACTGGCCCCCCGGGCGATCGCCGTCGTGGAGGAGGTCGACGCCCGCTTCTTCCAGCCGGTGGCCCACCATGACGCCGTGACCCTGCTCGGCCGCCTGGCGAACCCCGGTCCTGACGCCCGGGGCCGTGCGGGGGAGCCGACCGGGAACCGGTCCCGTCGGCGGAACGTCACACGTCCGACAGCCGCGCCTCCTCCAGGTCCAGCCACCGCTGCAGCCTCCGGCGGGTCGTGTCGCTGATGGCGTGGGCGTCGTAGAGGCGCTGCAGTTCCGTGGTCTCGACCGTGATCAGGTCCCGGCGCAGCTGGCGGTAGACCAGGTCGGCCGACTCGGTCGCGGCCGTGGTGCCGTGCTGCTCGGTCAGGCGGTCGCGGGCGTCGTCGAGGCGGGCGGTGAGGCCACGGCGGAGGCGGTCGAGGACGACGTCCGGTACGACCTCCAGCTCCGCGAGCTCCTCCAGCCGGGCCAGGCCGGCGTGCGCGAGACGGGAGCGGGCCTGGGCCTCCTCGCGGGCGGTGTGGGCGGGCTCCAGGGCGATGCCGGACGCGCGGACGACCGGGGCGAGGGTGAAGCCCTGCACGACCAGGGTGACCACCACCACCGAGGTGGTCAGCACCAGGACCAGCGGCCGGTCGGCGAGCGGGGTGCCGTTCTTCATGATCTCGGGGATGGACAGGGCGGCGGCCAGTGGCATGACCCCGCGGGTGCCCGCCCAGGTCAGCACCATCGGCACCCGCCAGTTCACCCGGCCGATGCCCCCCTTGCGCTGGACCACCGCCGACAGCGGCGCGAGCCACAGCAGCCGTACGGCGACGAGCGTGGCGGCGACCGCGAGGGCGTACAGCGGCCAGGCCTGGTCGCCGTCGGCCAGCGCCCGCACCTGGGCGGGCAGGGCCAGCCCGATCAGGCTGAAGACGACGCTCTCCAGCAGGAAGACCACCGTGCCGTACACGGCGTGCAGCTGAAGGCGGATGCGGGCGTTGGTGAGCCGGTCGCCCCGGCCGCCGAGGATCACACCGGCCACCACGCACGAGGTCACCCCGGAGGTGTGCGCGGCTTCCGCCAGCAGATAGGCGGCGTACGGGGTGACCAGGGCGATGACCGTCTCCAGCACCGGGTCCTCGGTGCGGCGGCGGATCACGGTGATCACACCGGCCACCGCGGCGCCGATCAGCGTGCCGCCGCCCGCCAGCACCAGGAACTCGCCGCCCGCCGCCCCCCAGTTCGCGGCGGCGGAGGCCACGGCGATGCCGGCCGCCACCCGCACCAGCACCAGCGAGGTGGCGTCGTTGAACAGGCTCTCGGCCTGCACGAGGACCTGGACCCGGGGCGGCAGCGCGAGCCGGCGGCCGAGCGCGGTCACCGCGACCGGATCGGTACTGGCCAGGACCGCGCCCAGTACGAACGCCATCTGCCAGGACAGCGGAGTCACCAGGGCCGCCACCACGCCGACGGCCGCCGCCGAGGCGAGCACCAGTCCGATGGCGAGGATGCCGACCGGCTTCCACACCGCGTGCAGCTCACGCCAGGGCATCTCCTCGGCGGAGGCGTACAGCAGCGGCGGGAGCACGACGAGGCCGATGACGTTCGGGCTGATCTCGATCTGCGGGGTGCCCGGCAGCAGCGCCACCGCGAGACCGGCGACCACCAGCAGGGAGGGGGCCGGGATACGCCAGCGGCGCGCGAAGGTGGCGACCACCGTGGCCAGGACCACGAGGGCGAGAACCGTACCGACGCCGCGCATGCCGTCCCCCTGGGGCCTCTACGGGAACCACCATGACTCCCGGCCGACCAGACTTCCCGGCACACCTGCGGCCACCCTATCGGGCCAGGGCACGTCAAGACAGTGTCAAGGTCCGCGGGGCGGCGCCAAGGAGCGCTGACAACCGCGCCGAGCGATCCGCGGAGCGGCTTCCTTGAGCAGAGGGACCCCTGCCCGCGGGGGAGTGGGACAGCGAGCGGAGCGCGTCGGCGGCGATGAGTGACGTACGGCCCGCCCCGGGCGGCTCCGTAAGGGTTGCGTCAAAGGCGCGTGGGGCGCCGTAAGAGAGCCGTCAACGGGTGGCCGGAACCGGTCGGAGAGGCGTTTTCCTCTAAGCGTCCGTTTCGCCTCACTCCAGGAGTTCGCGATGGCCGATCTGGCCTTCGTCATCGCCACGGTCGCGGCCCTTGCGCTGGTGGCTCTCGTCGCCAAGGGGGTGACGAAGCTGTGACCGCCGAGAACGTCGTCGGCCTGGTCGTGGCCGTCGCCCTGCTGGGCTATCTCGTCCTCGCCCTGATCTTCCCGGAGAGGTTCTGACTGTGACATCAGCTGCCTCCGCAGCGGGCGACATGGGTCCCGTACTCGCAGGCGTGCTCCAGCTGCTCGCCCTCATAGGCGCGCTGGGGCTCGCCTACATCCCCCTCGGCACCTACATGGCCGGGGTCTACTCCTCCGACAAGCACTGGCGGGTCGAGAAGTGGATCTACAAGGGCATCGGTGCCAACCCCGACACCGAGATGCGCTGGCCCGCATATCTGCGCGGGGTCCTGGCCTTCTCCGGGGTCAGCGTGCTCTTTCTCTACCTGCTGCAGCGGCTCCAGGGGGTCCTGCCCGGCTCGATGGACTTCTCCTCGGTCAACCCCGCGCAGTCGTTCAACACGGCCGTCTCCTTCGTGACGAACACGAACTGGCAGTCGTACTACGGCGAGCAGACCATGGGGCACGTCGTGCAGACCGCCGGTCTGGCCGTGCAGAACTTCGTCTCCGCGGCCGTCGGCATCGCGGTGGCCGTGGCTCTCGTGCGGGGGTTCGCGCGCTCGCGCACCGGTGAGCTCGGCAACTTCTGGGCCGACCTGGTGCGCGGCACGCTGCGGATCCTGGTGCCGGGCGCGGCGATCGCGGCCGTCGTCCTGGTGGCGTGCGGAGCGATCCAGAACTTCTCCGGCATCCACGAGGTCGGTCAGTTCATGGGCGGCTCGCAGCAGTGGAACGGCGGCGCGGTCGCCTCGCAGGAGGCCATCAAGGAGTTCGGGACGAACGGCGGCGGCTACTTCAACGCCAACTCCGCCCACCCCTTCGAGAACCCGACCCCGTTCACCAACCTGTTCGAGATCTTCCTGCTGCTGGTCATCCCGTTCTCGCTGACCCGGACCTTCGGCGTGATGGTCGGTTCGGTCAGGCAGGGATACGCCATCCTCGCCACGATGGGCACCATCTGGGTGGGCTTCGTCGCCCTGATGATGTGGACCGAGTTCGCCCACCACGGCCCGGCGCTGCAGCTCGCGGGCGGGGCGATGGAGGGCAAGGAGGTGCGCTTCGGCGTCGGCTCCTCGTCGATCTTCGCGGTGTCCACGACCTTGACCTCGACGGGGGCGGTGGACTCCTTCCACTCCTCGTTCACCGGACTGGGCGGCGGCATCGCCATCCTGAGCATGCAGCTGGGCGAGATCGCACCCGGCGGTACCGGCTCCGGCCTGTACGGCATCCTGATCATGGCGGTCATCGCGGTGTTCATCGCCGGTCTGATGGTCGGCCGTACGCCCGAGTACCTGGGCAAGAAGATCGGTGCCCGCGAGATCAAGCTGGCCGCCTGCTACATCCTGATCACCCCGGCGCTGGTCCTGATCTTCACCGCGGTGTCCATGGCGCTGCCCACCCCGCCGCACTCGATGCTCAACTCCGGGGCGCACGGCTTCTCGGAGGTCCTGTACGCCTTCAGCTCGGCGGCGAACAACAACGGCTCGGCCTTCGCGGGGCTGAACGCGAACACCGACTGGTACAACACCATGACCGGACTCGCGATGCTGCTGGGCCGCTTCCTGCCGATGGTGTTCGTGCTGGCGCTGGCCGGCTCGCTCGCCGAGCAGAAGCCCGTCCCGGCCACGGCCGGCACCCTGCGCACCGAGAAGCCGCTGTTCACCGGCCTGCTGGTCGGCGCGATCCTGATCATCACCGGTCTGACCTACTTCCCGGCCCTGGCGCTGGGGCCGCTGGCCGAGGGGCTGGCGTCATGACCACCCGAACGGAAGCCCACGAGGACACGATGTCCACTCCCACCCTTGCGCCTCACCAGGACGCGCCCACCGGGCACAAGTCCGCCGAGGGCCGCGTCGGCGCGGGTCTCTTCGACCCCAAGCAGTTGCTCAGGTCGCTGCCCGAGGCCTGCCGGAAGCTGGACCCGCGGGTGATGGTCAAGTCGCCCGTGATGTTCGTGGTGTGGGTCGGCTCGGTCCTGACCACGGTCTTCTCCTTCAAGGACCCGGGTGACTGGTTCGGCTGGACCATCAGCGCCTGGCTGTGGCTGACCGTGATCTTCGCCAACCTGGCGGAGGCGGTCGCCGAGGGCCGCGGCAAGGCCCAGGCGGACACCCTGCGCAAGGCCAAGACCGACACGGTGGCCCGCCGGCTGGCCGGGGACACCGAGGAGCAGGTGCCCGGCACCGAGCTGCGGATCGGTGACCTGGTCGTCTGCGAGGCCGGTGACATCATCCCCGGCGACGGCGACGTGATCGAGGGCGTCGCCTCGGTCGACGAGTCGGCGATCACCGGTGAGTCCGCCCCGGTCATCCGCGAGTCCGGCGGGGACCGCTCCGCGGTGACCGGCGGGACGAAGGTGCTGTCCGACCGGATCGTCATCAAGATCACGACGAAGCCGGGCGAGACCTTCATCGACCGGATGATCAGCCTGGTCGAGGGCGCGGCCCGGCAGAAGACGCCGAACGAGATCGCGCTCAACATCCTGCTCGCCTCGCTGACCATCGTCTTCCTGCTGGCCGTGGCCACCCTGCCGCCGTTCGCCGACTACGCGGGCACCCACCTGACGATGGTCGTGCTGGTCGCCCTGCTGGTCTGCCTGATCCCGACCACCATCGGCGCGCTGCTGTCCGCGATCGGCATCGCGGGCATGGACCGGCTGGTGCAGCGCAACGTGCTGGCGATGTCCGGCCGCGCCGTCGAGGCCGCGGGCGACGTCTCCACGCTGCTGCTCGACAAGACCGGCACCATCACCCTCGGCAACCGGCAGGCGTCGGAGTTCGTGCCGGTGCGCGGGACGACGGAGGCCGAGGTCGCCGACGCCGCCCAGCTGTCGTCGCTGGCCGACGAGACCCCCGAGGGCCGCTCGATCGTCGTCCTGGCCAAGGAGAGGTACGGGCTGCGTGAGCGGCACCAGGGCGAGCTGTCCGGTGCCGAGTGGATCGCCTTCACCGCGCAGACCCGGATGTCGGGTGTGGACGTGGACGGCCGGAAGATCCGCAAGGGCGCGAGCGGTTCCGTCGTCGCCTGGGTCCGTGCCGAGGGCGGCACCGTCGCGGACGACGCGGACACCCTCTCCAGCGCCATCTCGCAGGCCGGCGGCACCCCGCTGCTGGTCGCCGTCAAGGACGACCGGGGCGCCCGGGTGCTGGGCGTCATCCACCTCAAGGACGTGGTCAAGGAGGGCATGCGCGAGCGGTTCGACGAACTGCGCCGCATGGGCATCAAGACCGTCATGATCACGGGTGACAACCCGCTGACCGCCAGGGCGATCGCCGAGGAGGCGGGCGTCGACGACTTCCTCGCCGAGGCCACCCCCGAGGACAAGATGGCCCTCATCAAGCGGGAGCAGGCGGGCGGCAAGCTGGTCGCGATGACCGGTGACGGCACCAACGACGCCCCGGCGCTCGCCCAGGCCGACGTGGGCGTGGCGATGAACACGGGCACGTCGGCCGCCAAGGAGGCCGGCAACATGGTCGACCTCGACTCCAACCCGACCAAGCTCATCGAGATCGTCGAGATCGGCAAGCAGCTGCTCATCACCCGCGGCGCGCTGACCACCTTCTCCATCGCCAACGACGTCGCGAAGTACTTCGCGATCATCCCGGCGCTGTTCGCCGCCGTCTACCCCGGGCTGGACAAGCTCAACATCATGGGCCTGTCCTCGCCCGACTCCGCGATCCTGTCCGCGGTCATCTTCAACGCGCTGATCATCATCGCGCTGGTGCCGCTGTCCCTGAAGGGCGTCCAGTACCGGCCGGTCAGCGCCGACCGGATGCTGCGCCGCAACCTGACGATCTACGGCATCGGCGGGCTGATCGCCCCCTTCATCGGCATCAAGATCATCGACCTGCTCATCTCCCTGATCCCCGGAATCGGTTGAGGGCCATGAACAACTCCGTTACCAACACCGCCCGGTTGCTCTGGGCGGCCCTGCGGGCCCTGCTCGTGCTGACCCTGGTGACCGGTGTCGTCTATCCGCTGGTGGTCACCGGCATCGCCCAGGCCGCGTTCCACGACAAGGCGAACGGCTCCGAGGTCAGGGCGGACGGCAAGGTCGTCGGATCCTCCCTGATCGGTCAGTCGTACGACCTCCCGCTGAAGAAGGGTCAGCAGACGCCGGACGCGGACCTCAAGTGGTTCCAGGGCCGCCCGGCCAACGGCCTCGGCAGCAACAGCGTCAACACCCGGTACAAGCTGATCCTTTCGGGAGCGACCAACCTGTCCGCCGACAGCAAGGTGCTGATCCAGCAGGTGAAGGACGCCAAGGCGGCCGTCATCAAGGACAACTCGGTCCCCGGCTACACGGTCACGGCGAACGAGGTACCGGCCGACGCGGTGACGTCCTCCGGCTCCGGCCTGGACCCGGACATCTCCCCGGCCTACGCCGAACTCCAGGTGCACCGGGTCGCCGCGCAGAACGGCCTGCCGGTCGCCCAGGTGGAGAAGCTGGTCGAGGACCACACCGAGGGGCGCACCCTCGGCTTCATCGGGGAGCCCCGGGTGAACGTCCTCCAACTCAACATCGCGCTCAAGGACCTTGTGGCGCGCCACTGACGGGACGACCCGACACGAGCGGGAGCCGGCGGCCGGGACGCGTCCCGATGCGGCCGGCTCCCGTGGCCATGACGTCGCTCGGCTCACGTCCGGCGCCCCCCGGCCCGGCGTACGACAGGAAGGGCACACAGCCATGACGCGGGTGCTCGTGGTGGAGGACGACCCGCAGCTCGTACGGGCTCTCGTCATCAACCTGCAGGCACGTCACTACGGAGTGGACGCCGCCCCGGACGGTGCCACGGCGCTCCGGCTGGCCGCCGCACGCCGGCCGGACGTCGTGCTGCTCGACCTCGGACTGCCCGACATGGACGGCGTCGACGTCATCCAGGCCCTGCGCGGCTGGACCAGGGTGCCGGTCCTGGTGCTGTCCGCCCGGCAGGCCTCCGACGAGAAGGTGGCCGCGCTGGACGCGGGCGCGGACGACTACATCACCAAGCCGTTCAGCATGGACGAACTGCTGGCCCGGCTGCGGGCGGCCGTCCGCCGTACCGAGGACGTGGCGCTGGTCCCGGAGGCCACCCGGGTCGAGACGGACGGTTTCAGCATCGACCTGCTCGCGAAGAAGGTCGTCCGGGACGGGCGGGACGTGCGGCTCACCCCGACCGAGTGGCACCTGCTGGAGATCCTGGTGACCAACCCGGGCCGGCTGATCACACAGAAGCACCTTCTCCAGGAGGTCTGGGGCGTCACCCAGTCCAACAGGACCAACTACCTGCGCGTCTACATGGCCCAGCTGCGTCGCAAACTGGAGACCGACCCGGCGCACCCCCGCTATCTGATCACCGAGCCCGGCATGGGCTACCGCTTCGAGGGATGACATGGCACGCGGCAAGCTCCGGATCTACCTCGGCGCGGCACCCGGCGTCGGCAAGACGTACGCGATGCTGTCGGAGGCACACCGCCGTATCGAGCGGGGCACCGACTGCGTGGTCGCCTTCGTCGAACACCATCACCGGCCGCGCACGGAGGTGATGCTGCACGGCCTGGAACAGGTGACCCGCAAGGAACTGGAGTACCGGGGCGCGACCTTCACCGAGATGGACGTGGACGCCGTCCTGCGGCGCGCTCCGGCGGTCGCCCTGGTGGACGAACTCGCCCACACCAACGTCCCCGGCTCCCGCAACACCAAGCGCTGGCAGGACGTGGAGGAACTGCTCGCGGCCGGCATCGACGTGGTCTCCACCGTCAACATCCAGCACCTGGAGTCGCTGGGGGACGTGGTCGAGTCGATCACCGGGGTGCGGCAGCGCGAGACCGTGCCGGACGAGGTGGTGCGGCGCGCCGACCAGATCGAGCTGGTCGACATGTCCCCGGAGGCGCTGCGCCGCCGCATGGCGCACGGCAACATCTACAAGCCGGACAAGGTCGACGCGGCCCTGTCCAACTACTTCCGGCCCGGCAACCTCACCGCCCTGCGCGAACTCGCCCTGCTCTGGGTCGCGGACCGGGTCGACGCCTACCTCACCGAGTACCGCAGTGCGCACCAGGTCTCGACGATCTGGGGTTCACGGGAGCGGATCGTGGTCGGGCTGACCGGCGGCCCGGAGGGGCGCACTCTCATCCGCCGGGCCGCCCGCCTGGCCGAGAAGGGCGCCGGCGGTGAGGTGCTGGCGGTCTACATCTCGCGCAGTGACGGGCTCACCTCCGCCTCCCCGAAGGAACTGGCCGTCCAGCGCACCCTGGTGGAGGACCTCGGCGGCACCTTCCACCAGGTCGTCGGCGACGACATCCCGGCCGCCCTGCTCGACTTCTCCCGGGGGGTGAACGCCACCCAGATCGTCCTCGGCGTCTCCCGGCGCAGGAGCTGGCAGTACGTCTTCGGACCGGGCGTCGGCGCCACCGTGGCCCGCGAGTCGGGCCCCGACCTCGACGTCCACCTCATCACCCACGACGAGGCCGGCAAGGGCCGCGGACTGCCCGTGGCGCGCGGAGCACGCCTGGGACGCGCCCGGGTCGCCTGGGGCTGGCTCGTCGGCGTGCTCGGTCCCGTCCTCCTCACCTGGCTGCTCACCGGGATCGCTCCGGCCGTCGGCCTCGCCAACGACATGCTGCTGTTCCTCAGCCTGACGGTGGCGGCGGCCCTCGTGGGCGGCCTCTTCCCCGCGCTGGCCTCCGCGGTGGTCGGCTCGCTGCTGCTCAACTGGTTCTTCACCCCGCCCGTCCACACCTTCACCATCGCCGACCCCGAGAACATCGTCGCCATAGCGATCTTCGTCGGGGTGGCCCTGTCGGTGGCCTCGGTGGTGGACCTGGCGGCCCGGCGCACCCACCAGGCGGCCCGGCTGCGCGCCGAGTCGGAGATCCTCTCCTTCCTCGCCGGGAACATCCTGCGCGGCGAGACCACGCTGGAGGCGCTGCTGGAACGGGTCCGCGAGACCTTCGGCATGGAGTCGGCGGCCCTGCTGGAGCGGGCCGACGACACGACCCCGTGGACCTGCGCCGGCAGCGTGGGCCCCCGGCCGGCCGGGATACCGGAGGACGCGGACGTGGACGTACCGGTCGGCGACCACATGGCGCTGTCCCTGCGCGGCCGGGTGCTGCCCGCCGCCGACCGCCGGGTGCTGGCCGCGTTCGCCGCGCAGGCCGCCGTCGTCCTGGACCGCCAGCGTCTGCGGAGCGAGGCCGGCCGGGCCAGGGAACTGGCCGAGGGCAACCGCATCCGCACCGCCCTGCTCGCCGCCGTCAGCCACGACCTGCGCACCCCGCTGGCCGGGATCAAGGCGGCCGTCACCTCCCTGCGTTCCGAGGACGTCGAGTGGTCCGAACAGGACCGGGCCGAGCTGCTGGCGGCCATAGAGGAGGGCGCCGACCGTCTCGACCACCTCGTCGGCAACCTCCTGGACATGTCCCGCCTGCAGACCGGCACCGTCGCTCCCCTCATCCGGGAGACCGACCTGGACGAGGTCGTGCCCATGGCGCTCGGCGGGGTGCCGGAGGACAGCGTGGAGCTGGACATCCCGGAGACCCTGCCCATGGTCCACGTCGACCGGGGACTGCTGGAGCGGGCCGTGGCCAACGTCGTCGAGAACGCCGTCAAGTACAGCCCGCCGGGCGAGAAGGTCCTGGTCTCCGCGAGCGCCCTCGCCGACCGGGTCGAGGTGCGCGTCGTCGACCGCGGCCCCGGTGTCCCGGACGAGGCCAAGGAACGCATCTTCGAACCCTTCCAGCGCTACGGCGACTCGCCCCGCGGTGTCGGCGTCGGCCTCGGGCTGGCCGTGGCCCGGGGCTTCGCCGAGGCCATCGACGGCACCCTCGACGCCGAGGACACCCCCGGCGGCGGCCTCACCATGGTGCTGGCGATACCGACGGCACCGGAACGCGCCCGATCCGAGGAACCGGACCTGCCGACGGCGACGAGTTCCTGAGGGACGCGGGCGGGGGCGAGTTGGTGGGGGCGTCCACGGCAGCGGATTGCTGAGGGACGCGGACGGGACCCGCGAACAGCGAGTCCGTCGCCTTCCGGCGCATCTCCGACGGCCCCTTCAACTGGCTGCTGACGGCCTCCGTCCTCACCCTGGTCTTCGCCTTCCACAGCTCCGCCGCAGTCGCCTTCGCCTTCGCCTTCGCCTTCGCCTTCGGCATGGCGGTCACCGGCACCATCACCATCACCACCCTGCTGTTCTTCTACGTCGCCCGCGCGAAGTGGGGCACCCCGAAGCGGCTGATCGGCATCGGCGCGACCGTCCTGCTCTTCGTGGACCTGCTGTTCGTGGCGGCCAACATGACCAAGCTCGTGCACGGCGCCTGGCTGCCGTTGCTGATCGGCCTGACCGCGTTCACTGTCATGACGACCTGGCAGCGCGGCCGCCAACTCGTCACCGCCGAACGGGCCCGCGGGGAGGGGCTGTTGCGGGAGTTCGTCGACGGCCTGCGCAGCGGTGAGCTGCCGGTGCCCCGCGTCCCGGCCGACCGGCGGCTCGCCGTCGACGGCCTCGGCTACGCCGACGATGGTCCACGTCACCGCCACCTACGGCTACATGGAGACCCCGGACGTGCCCGCCGCCCTGGCGATGCTCGACCCGGCCGAGACCGAGGGACCCCTGCAACTCGACCAGGCGTCCTGCTTCCTGTCGAAGATCGAGCTGCGCCGCGGGCAGGCGCCCACGATGGCTCCCTGGCGCAAGCGGCTGTTCATCGCCACGTCCTGCATCACGGCCGACGCGGCCGAGTACTTCGGCCTCCCGCGCGACCGCACGGTCATCATGGGCTCGCACATCGAGGTGTAGCCGGCGCCGGCGGCTCCGCATCCCGGTGCGGACCGAGCCGCCGATCTCATGGGCCAAGAGATTAGAAGAACGTCTAATCGAGACGGCTCCGCGTTGATCGACGCGAGATACGTCTGCGAATCTGCGTCTGGTAACGGGCGGATCGACAATCGGTCGGCCCGGCTCAGGCGTCAGCCTGAGCCGCTCCGTTCAAGGAATTGAGACACCTTGGTGAAACTGAGCTTCAAGAGATTCGCGGCGACGGCAGCCCTGGCCACCGCGCTCGCCACCGTCGTCACCATTCCCGCGTCTGCCACGGACAAGGTGGACTGCGGAGACCGCACGGACTTCGTCCGTATCACGGAGAATTTCCGGACGGACCACTGCTTCGCCAACAGCGGGTCCTACGACTTCCGTCGGGACAGCTTCTGGGCCAGCAAGATCAGCAGTGGCAACAACGACATCACCTGGGTGGCCGACGGGTACTACCACGACCTGCCGCGCTGGAACGCCATCGTCTGGCCCACGGTCGGCACCGTGCATCTGCAAACGATCATCATCAAGTAAGTACCCCGGCTTGTCGCTCCGCTTTCCTTCCTTCCTTCCTTCCTTCCCCCAGAGGAGATCTTCCATGAAAACGCGAATCAAACGTGTGGTTCTGTCCTCGCTGACGACTTTCGCGGCGGTGGCCTCACTCGCTGTCGCCACGACGCCGCAGGCGTTCGCCATCAACCCGGCCGACTGCGGCCGCGACGACTTCCTGAAGATCGACCTCCACGACTCCACCGACAGTGGCCAAGCGGTGAATTTCCGCACGTTGTGTTTCGCCAATGCCGGGGACGTGGCGATAACACCGGCCGCTTACTGGGATGTCTGGATCACGCGTATCTCGACCGGCAACAACCGTGTCCAGTGGCACGGGGACGGAAGGTGGCAGCCCAGCGCCCCGATCGAGAAGAACACGGTCATGACCTGGCCGAACAACCCCGGTGGAGTCGACATCGACAGGATCAGGATCCTCTGAGCCACCAGTGGCCGGGGACGGCGGTCCCGTCCGATCGCCGTCCCCGGGGCGACCGCGCCCCCGTTCTCGGCTCCCGGCAGCCGGTGAGCCGCCAGGAGCCCGGCTCAGTCCTTGTCCGGCGGGTCGGAGCCGGCCGGAGCGGAGGCGGCGCCGGGCCGGGTGAGGGTGCCGTGGAGCCAGGCGGCGGCGAGTTCCGCCCGGGAGCGCGTGCCGGTCTGCTGGAACAGCCGGGTCAGGCGCTGTTCGACGGTCTTGTGGCTGCAGGCGAGTTCCGTGGCGATCTGCCGATTGGTCGCGCCGCCGCTGACCATGCGTACCAGTGCGATGTCCTGCGCGGTCAGGTTCCCGTGCGCCTGGCGGAGTCTCGGGACCGGGATGCCGCGCCGTCGCGCGGCGCGGGCGACGGCGGCGCGGAACGGACGGCCGAGGCCGAGGCGATGGGCGTCGCGTACCGCCTCGGCCAGCCAGGTGCGGGGGTCGTCGGCGACGTCCGTCAGGCACAGGCCGACCATGACGCTCAGGTGCGCGTCTGAGCGGCGGCCGATCAGGCGGTGGGCCCTGAGCAGGCTCGCGGTGTCGCGGTGGGCCACGCCCCGGCCGACGAGGAGGGCCTCGTGGGTCAGGGGCGTGGCGGCCTCCTCGTGCAGGGTCTCCAGTTCCTCCAGGGCCTGCTGAACCGTGTGCGGCCGGTCCTTCCGGGCGGCGAGCGACAAGATGTGCAGCAGCAGCCGTTCCACACCGGCGAGCCGGCCGTCCTTGCGCGCGTGCCGCACATCGCGCCAGGCCCCTTCCAGCGCCTCCCGTGTCCGGCCGGACCTGTGCCGCACAGCCAGGCGGGCGCGGGCCGCCAGCGGATGACGGAGGGTGTCCGGGACCAGGTCGAGCCAGGCGCGGGCGTACGCGAAGTCTCCGCGGGCGCAGTGGATCTCCGCGGCCAGCGCCCGCGGCAGGTGGGGGACGCCCGCCGTGGCGTGGGTCCGGGCGCGTACCTCGATGCGGCGGGCCGCAGTCAGCGCGGCGTCCCAGTTCCCCGTCAGGTAGTCGCGCACCATGCCCCGGTACTGGACGGCGATGCCGTCGGGGGCCGCGACGTACCGGTCGCCGAGGACGGCGGCGAGGGCACCGGCGAGGTCCGCGTGGGCGGCGGCCTGGCGCAGCCGGTCCAGAGCGCGGTCGTCGACGGCGTCGGGCGGCAGATCGCGCCGCGCGCGGCTCAGTTCGGTGCGGCCGCCCACTGCGGCGGCCACCAGCCGTAGTTCGGCGGGTGAGGGCAACGGTGTGCGCCGCTGTCCGGGGGCGGTGTCCGGGGTGGGGCAGCCAGTGGTCGCCGGCCGGGACGTCAGGGTGCCGATGCCGTACAGACCGCCGAGTGCCGCCAGCCCCGCCGCCACGGCAAACCCGTCGGCCGCCCCGCCGGAGGGGGCAGGGAGGATGTCCGTGCGCGGGGCCCGGTGTTCGTGAACTGCCCCCCATACCCATGCGGCTACGACGCCGGACAGACCCACTGGGCCCCCGGCGGCCCCGGTGTCCTCGGCGTCTCCGGCGGCCTCGGTGTGTTCGGGGTGCGGTGGTGTGTCCAGGAGGGTGAGCAGCGGCTTGCCGAGAGTCAGCAGTCCCTCGTGGTCGCCGTGTCGCAGACTCAGCCCGCTCGCCTCGCGCAGCACGTCGGGGGTGCGGGGGTCGCGCGGTGCGAGCCGGTCGAGCGCGGCCGCGTACGCGCGGGCCGAGCGGGGCCAGTTGGTCCTGGCCTCTTCGCGGGCCGCGGCCAGCAGCAGCGGCACGGCGAGGGCATCGTCCAGGAGCGGGCCGGAGGCCGCGACGCGGTCGGCCAGGCGTGGGAAACCGCGGCCGGTGGCTTCGGCACCGAGCTCGTTCGCCACCCGTGTCACGAAGCGCGCGGAGTTGCCCTGCAGGTCGCGGTCGACGGGCAGCCTGCGTAAGGCGGCCGCGAGCGCCGGGACGGCGAACGACAGACGGCCCTGCGGGTCCGGGGTGAGAATCCGGTCCGTGACCAGGCGGTCCAGCGTGTGCTCCAGGGCTTGGGCGCCAGTCGACGGCGTCGGCCTGAACACGTCGTCGACGTGTACGTCGGCATGGTCCAGCACGCGGGCGGTGACGATCGCCGCTTCGAGGGTCTCGGGGTACGGGAGCGTGTACGGCCGGCCGAAACCGAGGACGAAGGCGTCTTCGGCGGTCAGCCGCAGATGCTTCTCCGCAAGCGTGAGGCACATCCGGCCGTCGAGTTCCAGCAGGTCCTGCTCGTCCAGCGCGTCGAGCACCGACAGCACGGCTTGCGGGTTGCCTGCCAGCGTGCCCAGCGCCCGCGACACGGCGTCGGCCAGCGCGGGCTCGGCCGGACGGCCGAACCGCCTGGTGACACAGGCATCGACGAGCGCGGCGACGTCCGCCGGTGGCAGGGGTGGCAGTTCGAGGACCTGGTCCGCCGCGGCCGGCAGCTGCGCCCGGCCCGGGTCCGTCGCGGGCCGCGGCCGGCCGGCCATCACCACGGGGACGCCGTGGGGACGGAAGGCGCGCAGCAGCAGCCCCAGGGCGTCGGCGCTGCGCCGTGGCATCCGCTCGACGCCGTCGACGACCAGGGCGACCGGGGCCCGGCGGGCCGCTGCGGCCAGCGCCTCGGACAACGCGGACAGTGCGGTCACCCCGCCGTCCCCGGTCACCCCGCCGTCCCCGCTCTCCCGGCCCTCCCGTGCAGTGGCCCGCGACCGTGCCCCGCGGCTGACGGGAAAGGGAGGCAGGACGCCGCCGTGGTCGGCGACGACCAGACCGCAGTCGTCCGCGAGCACCGCGTCGGTGCTGTCCTCGGCCGCCTCGTCCCGTGGGCCGAGCCGCACCACCACGGCACCGTGCCGGGCCGCCACCTGCCGTGCCTGCTCCAGCACCGTGGTCTTCCCCGTCCCCGCGGCCGCGACGATCAGCAGGACACGCGCCGACGCTCCGGTCCCACAGAGGACCTCCGCCACCTCTCGGACCACGCCGTCCCGACCGATGACCGCTCCACGCCGATCCTCCACGGTGCCACCTCGCCTGCTCTCCTTTACCTGAATGAGAGATGGCGCCTGGCATCTTTCCGTTCCCTTTGCCTGGGCGGCGGCGAACTGCGCCCCTCATAATGTGCAGCGCACACACGCACGAGGGGGCGCCGGCCCACACGGAGGGGCGGCCGTGTCCGCAACCGGCCGGCCTGTCCGGGAACAAGGGATGTACTGCACGGTGGCTGCGCGCTCGCACATCAACGACATGCTCGTCAACACCAGCGAGCTTGTCCCCTGGGGTACGCCCGCCCGCATGCACCGCGGCGACGGCCGCCTGCTCGGCCGTCGGCGGGAGTCGGATCAGATCCACAGGTTCCTGACCGACCCGGACGGTCCCCGGCTCGTCCTCGTACGAGGCGAACGCGGCGCGGGCCGAACGGCGTTCCTGACAGCGGTCGGCGAACGGCTGCGCGCCCACGGAACTGCCGTACGCGCGGTCGACTGCGTGCTCGGCGACGGCGAACGGCCCCTGCTGCTGGCGCTGAGACTGGTCATGGCACTGGAAGAGCACCACTCACCCGGCCGCCCGCACCGACCTGCCTCAGAACTGGTCTCCCGGGCGCTTTCCGCCGTCGACCGGTGCGACCGTACGGCGATGGACGCGGTGCTGCGCGCCGCTCTCGCCAGGCCGTCGCCGGTGGCCGTCATGGTCGACGACGCCCAGCATGCCGACACGGGCTCCCTGGCCGTGCTCAGCGGCATCGACTGGCCGCGGCTCGCGACCGGCGCCCGTCTGGTGGTCGGCGCCGTGCGGCACGGCGCCCCGAGCACGTCAGGCCCGTGTGCGACCGCCCCGGCCGCCACCGGCACAGGCCACGGCAGCACGCCCCCTGGTGCACTGCTCGAAAGGGACCGGGCGGCAGCCAGGGACGGCATGGCGGCGGCCGTGGAACAGCTGTCCGGCGCCGAGGGTGTCCGCACCGTGCTCCTGGCCCCGCTGGGACCGCAGGACACCACCGCGCTGGCAGCGCAGTGGTTGACGGCGCAGCCCGACACCGTCCTGGCCCGGCGGGTCGGCGAGTTGACCCGCGGCATCCCGGGAGCGGTCGACGCCCTGCTCACCGCCTGGACCCGGCGCGACGAGATCCGCACAGCCGACCGTCGCGCCTTCCTCCACGCCACGACGCCGGTGCCGGTCCTGCCGGACGACGACCGGTTCGTCACGGCAGTGGACGTGCTCGGCGAGCCGTATCGCGCGGTGGCCGCGGCGCTGAGCGTCCTCGGGCCGCTCGGCCCAGCAGCCCTCCCCCTGGCCGCGGAGTGGGCCGGACTGTCCGCCAGTGCCGCCGGCACGGCGGTACGCCACCTGGTGGCGGAGGGCGTCCTCGACGAACTGCCCGCACCGGACGGCGCCGGCGTACGGGGCTGGACCTTCCGCCTCCCGCTGACGGCGCACACCGTCCGGGAGCGGCTGCGACCGAGGGAACGCAGCCGGTTGTCCGCCACGGCCGTGCGGGTGCTCTGGGCAGACGCGGAGGCGGGGCGCGGCGCACCGGCCTCCCCGGTGTCCCTCCTGCTCGACGGGCAGGACGCACGTGCCTACCGGGCCGACCGGATCGCGGACGCGGGAATCCTGGTCGACCGGGAGCGCGCGGCGGCCGAACTGGCGTCCGCTGCCCAGCAGTCACCGCCCGGGACCGATGACCGTGCGGTGCTGCGATGGCTACGGGCCGCCGCCGGCCTGACCGAGCGGCACTCCGACCGTGACGCCTTCCTGCAGCAGTGCGGCACAGCCGCCTACCGGGCGGGCGACTACCCCGCGGGCCGGGCCGTCGCGGAGACACTCCTGCGCGATCCAGGAGAGTCACTGCCGGCGCCGGCACTGCAGGAGATCGCCAGCATGTTCACGGCGCTGACGGCCAATCAGCGGGACTGGCGGCAGCTGTCCAGGCTGGCGACGGCACACTGGTGGGACGACCTGCCGGTACCCGCCCTCGCCAAGGTGACCGGCCAGGCCCTGGCCCTGTGCCGCCTGGCCAGATGGCAGGAAGCGGCGGAGCTGCTCTCCCGTACGGAAGCCGACTGGAACACCGACCCGCGCGCCCGCGCCGCGCCCGGGTGCTTCAAAGCCGTGGCCGAACTCGCGCTGGGTCGGCCGGAGGCGTTCCGGCACGGACTGACCATGCCGGACGCGCCAGAGCTGCCTCCCGGCAAGGTGTACGTGCTGGCCGACGCGATGTTCGTCGAACTCGCCGTCGGCCACGACCTGAAGGCGGCCGAAGCCCTGCTCCAGGCCCGCGCGCTGACCGTGGAGATGCTGCCCCCGATCAGCCGGTTCCTGCACCACCACCTTGCCGGCCGATGGGATCAGGCACTGGAAGCCGGCCGCCGACTGCTCGCCGCCGGCGAGGTCCAGACCCCCGGCTCGGACAGCTGTCTGCTTCCCGCGCGGACCGCGGCCATCCTCCTCGCCCGGGGCCGCGTCACCAGCGCCCTGAATCTGGTGGTGAGCAGGCCGGGCCCTGCTGCGGGACCACCCCAGTGGTCCCTGAGCGCCGCCGAGGCGGAGGTGCTCACGACCCTCGGTGACCTGGAAGGCGCCGAGCAGGCACTGCGTCGTGGGCTGGACGCGGCACAGGCCCGCGCCCAGCTGCACGGCTCCGCCGAGCTGTGGGCCGCGCTCGCCGAGGTCACGGCCGAGACAGGACGCACCGGCGAGGCGGCAACCCACCTGCGCCACCTGAGGCGGATCGTGAGCCGGACGGGCGACGACCGGACGCGCCTGCGCTACCTGCTGGCCGCGGCCCGCACCCTGGCCCACCACGACCCCGACAGTGTCCACGGCCACCTGCGCGAGGCCATGGAACTCGCCCGCCATCGGGGCCTGCCGTTCGAAACGGCGACCACCCTGGTCGCCACCGCCACCATGGGTGCGGGGCCGGCCACGCTGTTGCACGAGGCGTACGACCTGTTCGGCATGACCGGCGCCACCTTGTGGCGCTCCCGGACCAGGACCGCGATGCGCGACGCCGGACTCACCGTCCCCGGCCGCGGACAGACCACCGCCGAGAACGACCACCTCCTGGCCACCCTCGTCGCGGAACAGCTCACCAACCGACAGATCGCCACCGTCCTCCGGCTCAACGAGGACGCGGTCGCCCGGCGCCTGTCCCGGTTGTTCACCCGCACCGGACAACACTCCCGCACCGAACTCGCCACCGCCGTCCTCACCGGCTCCCTCTGACCGTCCGCCACCGCAGGCGCCGACCGGCCCGGGTGCCGCGGCGGCAACTCGCGTCAGGTTTCCCCGTACTTAGCCGGCACAGCCGAAACGGCGGATCACGTCTGCCAGCATCGTGATCAGCAGCAGCCAGTGAGAGAGAACAGAGGAGCCGGTCGTGATACGCGCACAGAAGAAGAACATCGAAGGCGCCGACATGGCACAACGCACCGCATGTCTCCCCTGAAAGGGGAAAAGGGAATCCGAATGAATCGGGGATCCAGGCGGACATCTCGTACCGGTGACGGCATGCGCGCCGGCCGACCCCACGGGGTCCACCACGCCGAACACCACGTCCAGCGCGCACCGCACGCGAACCATCCCATACAGCGGGCCGACGCGGGAATCATGCTTTTCCTGGCGCGAAATCAAGAAATCTTGTACGGAAACAGGGAGTTCTTCCGGCAGTTCGGTGCAACTGCCGACGAACTGTGCGGTCGGCAATTCCCCGACCTCGTCGCACCCACCCTGCGTGAGCCTCTGACCCGTCACCTCACCGAATTGTTCCACGGGACAGCGGACCGGTTCCGCAGTCGAATCGTGGTGCCGAGACGGGACGCCTCACCCCTGACCGGCGCCCTCAACGCCTGGGTCCTGCGCGGCAGCCTGCCAGGCGGCGCCGCGGCTGTCCTCTCCGTTTGCACGGCGCGCGAAGCGGCTGCCGGCGGTGTCGACGACGCCCGGAGCCTGAGCGAGGTCGACGGCAAGATCCTGGAAGGAATCGCCGTGGGCCTGACCTCCGAAGTCCTGGCGTCGCGTCTGTTCATCAGCCGCCAGACCGTCGAATACCGGATCGGCAGACTGTTGCGGGAGCTGAGCGTGTCGAACCGGGTGGCGCTGGTCGCACGCGCCTACGCGGTGGGCGTTCTGCGAGCGGACGTCTGGCCGCCCCGGGTGAACGGCGACGTCGCGCTGTAGGAACCCCCATGGTGGTGAACTCCACCCGCGCGCCCGGCTGTGTCCATCAGGCGGCCGGATCAGATTTTCCACGAGGGCTGCGTCGCCCGCCGGGAGGCGAACCGTCGGCGTCCCGTGGGACGGCAGCACGCTCCTGTTCCCCGAAAGGCAAGTCCCGCATGAGAACCCCCCGATGCGCACCCTTCGCGCAACACACCTCGCGGCGCGTCGCGAGCGTGACCTGTGGTGCGGCGGTCGCCGTAGGTCTCCTGCTCACCACCGGCTGTTCCGCAGGTCCGGCAGCCGGCGCGCCGGACGTGACACCGACCCCGCCGGTCATCGCGGCCACGCCGACCGCGCCCGCCTCGGGATACGACGGACTGATGCGGCTCCCGCTGTCCGCCTACGGCACCTCCGAGCACGCCGACGACCTGCTGTTCCGGACACGCAGAGCACTGGTCATCCGCTGCATGAGGAAGCGAGGGCCCGCAAGCTACTCCGGCCAGAACATGACCCGGACCACCGCGAGGACCAAAGAGGAGAGAGAGGCGGTCCGTCCGGCCGGCGCCTGGGGCTACCTCGGCCGTGCGACCGCGAAGCGGATCGGGTTCCACATCGGAGTACGGCCCCCGACCGCTGCCGCGCGCCTGACCGGCCAGGCGGCGAAGGACGGCAAGGCCTGCCTCGACGAGGCGGTCGGCCGACTGCCCGATCTCACGGGCACCCAGGGCTGGAAGCTCACCCAGAACCTCTTCGGCCAGTCGTTCCAGCAGGCAGGTGCGGACGGCCGGGTCAGCGACGCACGCACACGCTGGTCCGCCTGCATGAAGGCGGCCGGGCACCCGTCCGACGACCCCGAGAAGCTGGCCGACAGCCCCTGGAACACGGCGAAGCCCACCGCCCGGGAGATCGCCGCGGCCGGCGCCGCAGAGTCCTGCACACGGTCGTCCGGCCTTGCTGCCGTCTACTTCGCCGTACTCGCCGGATACCAGTGGCAGCTCATCTCCGCCCATGCCACCGCCCTGACCGAATACCAGAATCAGGTCCAGAAACAGACCGACCAGGCAGCACGTCTTCTGGCCGCGTCTCCCGCGGCCTGACGGACCGTCCCGGCGTTAGAAGAAAAACTAATCAACACGTCTTCCGGTTGATCGACCGAAGACGCCTCTGCAAGCCTACGTTCGGTCACGGTCGCACCGACAATCGGTCGACCTCGTTCGGGCGTCAGCCTGGGTCGTTCTCATCACGGAATTGAGATTCTGCATGAAGTTGAGCTTCAAGAAAATCGCGACGGCCGCGGTCATGGCCACCGCGCTCGCCACGGTCGTCACCAGTCCGGCATCTGCCATGAATCCCGTGAACTGCGGGGACCGCACGGACTTCCTCCGCGTCACGGAGAATTTCTCGGCGGACCACTGCTACGCGAACGCAGGGTCGGTCAGTTATGGGAACGGCATCTGGGTCAGCAAGATCAGCAGCGGCAACAACGACATCCTCTGGATGGCGGACGGCTCCTACCATGACCTGGCCCGCTGGAACGTCATCACCTGGCCCTCCGCCGGCACCGTGAAGCTGCAACTCGTCGCCATCAAGACCGTCTGAACAAGGATGTCGTCCTGGGACGCCTTGCGAGCGTGAAACGGACGTAGCCAAGAGGCCGTATCGGAACGCCGATACGGCCTCCGCCGACCTTTTGGCAACACCGCCCGGTCGAGCCAGGCGCGGCCGTCCTCGGCGGTGGGCCGGATCAGGCAGAGGTTGTCCGACGCGTCGAAGAGCGCCGGTCGAGCGTGGCAAGCACGGTATTGGCCGTGACCACGACGGCGAAACCGATGGCCCACGCGTGCAGGCCCATGGTGTACAGGGCAGCTGCTGCGGCACCGAAAACCAGCACCTTCACGGTCAGGACGCCCGCCAAGCGCACCGGTATGCGGGCCTTCGGGGCGGCGAACAGTCCCCACAGGACAGCCGCCGCTGCGGGAGCGGCAACAGCGAGAAGGAGACGCGCGGCTGCGGTGTCCATGGCCTGCCACCCCCACCGGGCGAGGACGGCGAGGGCCACCACTTCCAGCAGGAACGCCAGCCCTTCGTTGATCACGCGCAGGGAGGTGGGGAGCGTCATCGGATGCCATCCTTCGTCATGCGTGGGGGCTGTCGTGGGAAGAGGACCGCCTCGTCGACAGGGGTGCCTCGGCGGAACCGTGGAAAAGGACAGCCATGCGGTGAGGTGGTGGCTGAGGCGGCTGACACGGGGGCCGCCGAGAGAGGGCTCGCCTCTGTGGGCGCCGTCATCTTCGCGCCGATCGCGTACTTCCAGCCGATCGCCCGCGCCGCCGTCGCCGCGTCCCGGTCGGTCAGTTTCTCCGCGAACCGCGCCCCCGTTCTCCGCGAACCGCGCTTCCGTGACCAGCGACCGCGCCTCCGGCCGCCGGACGGCCCCTTCACGCCGCACGCGCCTCGGTGACGGCCTGCTCCGGGACGCGGCAGTCCGCCCGACCTCAACGACATCGCTTGCCCTCCCCGTGGCCGAACGACACGACTGCCGCGGAGACGATCATCCCGCAACGGCAGGACACGGCGTCGAGAATTACCGCAGCGGAGTCAGCGGCGGCCGGAGCCGGGACGAGCTGCGGCTTCACGACCGGTGAGCTGGCGGCGACCGGGACGGGCATCGCGGGGTGGGGGGCGCTCTGGCCGGTTTCGTGGAATGGATGAGTACCGAGGAAGTGGACGCGCTACGCTCGGCGCTCCGAGCGGTGAAGAGGCGGAGCAGCGCATGATCACAGCCGCGGGGCTGGCCGGATACGCGGTCCTGGTGGGTGTCGTGGTGCCATCCCTGCTGGCCAGGGCCGCGTGGGTGCACCGGGCGCCGGCTGCCGCGGTCCTGGCGTGGCAGGGGCTCATGGTCACGTTCGTCGTCGCCACCGCCCTCTCCGTGTACCACGTGGTGACGGCCGAACAGCATGCGCACGACGGACTGATCGGCCTGCTCACCGCATGCGGACTGCCTGCGGACGCCCCTTCTGCGGGCGGTGCGCCCCCCACCGTCGGCGACGCCCTGGCGATCGCGGCACCCGTCATGGTCGTCCTGCTGCCGGCCGCATGGCTCATCCGGTGCGTCTGGCGGGCGCGACGTGCCGTCAACCGGCAGTTGGACGTGCTCACTCTCGTCGGCGAACCCGCGCCCGAGTACGGCGCCACGATCGTCGACCACGGCATTCCCGCCGTGTACTGCCTGGCCGGGCGCCGCGCCCGTGTGGTCGTCACCAGCGGCGCGCTGGACGTCCTCACCGACGAGCAGCTGCGCGCCGTACTGGACCACGAGCGCGCCCACATCGCAGGCAGGCATCACCTGGTGAAGATCCTGGTGGACGCGTTCTCGCGCGCGTTCCGCGGTCTGCCGCTCGCCCGGCACGCCAAGGAGCAGACCAACCTGCTGCTGGAGATGATCGCGGACGACCGCGCCCTGCGGCATCACTCCAGGGACGCGCTGGCGACGGCGATGTACGAGGTCGCGGCGGGACGAGCGCCCGCGGCGGCCCTGGGTGCGGGTGGCTCGGGAGTCCTCATCCGGCTGCGGCGCGTCCTTGCGCCGCAGCCCCGGCCGCACCGCGTCGCATGGCTGAGCATTGTTGTGGCCACGATCGTGGCTCCGCTGCTGCCCCTGACGATCGCGTGCGTGCCCTGACCGCTGGAGGACCCACCTCACACCAACGGTTGTGCGTTCCGCGCAGGAGGAACACCTGACCGGGAGGGCCGACCGCCTTCCTGGAGGCGCCGGCTGCCGTCGTCCCCAGGAAGCGGTGCGCCCGCGGTGAGGTGCGGACGGCATGGGAGCAGTTCCTCTGCGCGGGGATCAGGCTGCGCGCCGGGCGCTCTTCTGCGCTCACTGAGGGAATGACGGATCCGTGGGGGCCCGGCAGGGGTCCGCGACCGCGGCGGGGCATGCCCGCCGGCTTCAGTGCTTGGTCAGGTCGGCACGTGAGGAGTGCAGCACCCGCAGACGACGCTGGTACTCCTCTTCGTCGATCTCGCCACGCGCGAACCGCTCGGCGAGCAGCTGCTCGGCGGAGGGCGGCGTCGGCTGTGTCCAGGAGGTGGCGTCGTGCGAACCGCCGGGCGCGGGTCGGTTCAAGGCGCGGAAGAGCAGCACCGAGACCGTGATGAGCAGGCCCCAGAACACGATCATGCCCAGGGACATGCCGAACCATCCCCACCCGCTCATGTCACGGTCGTACCAGAACATCATGGCAATCACTTCCTGATCGGAGAGACCGACGTGGGCTGCAGCTGCCGCCGTGAGTGGCGGTGTACGACCACCCTGCTGCCACTAAAGGAGTTAGTGCATAGGCCGGGCGGCCCTGTGTGAGGGGCGGGTGGGCCCTTGCTGGGCGTGGGCAGGCGTCTCGGCTGTCGCTCTCGCCGCACTGGGACGATGCCTGCCGCGCAGCGCGGGGCGCGGGCGGAGGCGGAGCGGAGAAGGAGGGCATCGTCCCGGCCTCGGGACGTTCTCCGAGCCGGACATCGACTGCCGCATCGACGGCGCCGGTGGCCCCCTGGCGTGGGCGCCCCGTCTCACCGACGCCGGTCGAGGGCCTCGCCGCATGCTCCGGGTAAAGGTCTCGTCATGCGTGTCTCCTGCGTCTGAACGGTCCACCGTCTACGAACGTACTAAGGGCATCAGTAGATAACTCGTGTGACAACAAGGGAGAACTCCGTGTCCCGGCACCGCATTGCCCTCGTCATGGCCTCGGGCCTCGCCTCGGCGTTGCTGCTCACCGCGTGTGGATCGTCCAGCGACAACTCCACGAACGCCGGTGCGGCCGCACCGGCGACCTCCGCAGCCGCGGAGGCCACGGCACCCGCCGACAGCGGTACGTCCACCCCGAGCAGCGGCACGGGTCATATGGTCAGCACGAACATGCTGATGTCCAAGACGATGTCCGGCATGGGGGCGGTGATCACCGACGCCCAGGGCTTCACGCTCTACCGCTACGGCAAGGACCAGGTGAACATGTCGATGTGCACCGGCAGTTGTGCGGAGACGTGGATGCCGGTCATGGCCGACGGCACCCCTCAGGGGATGGGCCTGCAGGCCAAGGTCGGTGTCCTCACCCGTGACGACGGCATGAAGCAGGTCACCCTCGCAGGCTGGCCGCTGTACCGCTACATGGGCGACACCAAGGCCGGTGAGATGAACGGTCAGGGCAAGGACGGCGCGTGGTTCGCTGTCACGCCGGCGGGCAAGGAGATGGCCGCCTCGGGGTGACGGGCGCTGCCTGCCCTACGGCGGCCGGTCATTGCCGATGTGGTGTGTGCAGCCCGATCGGCAGACGAGATACCCGGCTGTGCCCGCCCACTCCGTGGGCGCGACGGCCGGTGTGGAACACACCTCCGCCGCCATGACCCCGATGGTCGCCCCGGCCGGGCACGGTACGGCCCTCAAGGCCGAGAACACGGCGATGGGCCATGACAGCGGTGCCTGTCCGGGCCCCGGCACGCGGCACTGCCCGGCCGGGGCGTAGGCACGGCGAAACTACCGCCGCTGTCACCATAGTCCGTCCGGACGCCTTCCCCGGCATGCCTGCCCGGCGCGATCCGACCAGGACGTCACACCGCTGCGCGCGCCATGCTCGACCTCGGCGGCGGGATCACGGCCACCCAGGCCGCCGTTCGCGCCGGCAGTCCTCCAGCAGCGCCAGTTACGTGTCGCCGCGTTTTCCCGCGTTGCGCAGCGCCTTGCGGAGCGCGGTGATCTCGGCGGAAGACATCTGGTCCACGAAGTGGGTCAGCGCCACCGGGCGGTCCTCGCTGGCACTCAGGGCGTCCTCCATCAGGGCGGCCGCGTACTCCTCCCGAGTGCGGACCGGTTCGTACAGCCAGGCCCTGCCGTCTTTCTGCTCGCGGACCAGCCAGCCTTTGCTGTGGAGGATGTTGGCCACGGTCATCACGGTGGTGTAGGCGACGGGCCGGGTCCGGTTGATGTCGTCCACGACCTCGCGCACGGTCGCCGGGCGCTTCCACTTCCACAGACGGTCCATGATCTCCGCCTCCAGATCACCCAGCCGTCGCATGTCCAGTGTCTCCTTCTGCACCGCGGTAAGAGGAGTCATCGTAAAGGCTGCAGTACGGCCGGTGGGGTGGCCCGAGTGCGGACGAGCCCGACGTGGCCGCCTTGAGCCTGTCAACAGGGTCGGTGCTCGCCACTGACGAGTTCCCGGCCACCGCGACCGGCTACCGGGCTCTGCGAAGCCCCGCCCGCGCCAACTCGGCAACCACCTTGTCGGCGTCCTCCACGGCTGCCTCAAAGTCCGGGCCACCTACGACGACGCGACCGCCTGGTCGCACCACGCCCCAACCCCTGCCGCTTGACCCCAAAGGACATGGGGTGTCCGACCTGGCAGAGTGACCGGCTCCCAGGCAGGAGAGCGCCTTCGGCGAGAGTTCCGCCAAGCGCGTAAGCCTGGCACCGGGAACCCGGTTCGTCACGGTTGCGTCTCTCGGTGCAGCACCACCGACTTGGTATCAATTCCCGTAGCGGCCACGGCAGATCACCCCATGGCCTTGAGGTGGAGGAACCAACTTTGCGCCGTGGCTACAAGTGGGTGGACCGCGAGCTGGCCCGCATGGATCCGGACACCGAGTGGGAGAGGATGATCGCGCTCTACGTCAGCCACCGGGTACCCGAGTTCGCCCTGGCCATGATGATCTATCCGGGAACCATGCACATGATGCAACCGTCCCTCGGGGCGGCCACGTTGGACCACACGCGAAAGCTGGAGACGAAGCCGTACCGGCGCTTCCAGGACGGCAACGACTTCCTGGTGGCCTGGATGGTGGACGGCGTGTCCAGCTCGGCGGGCCGCGCAGCCGCTGAGCGGCTGAATCGCATGCATCTGGCCGTGGCCCGAAAAACGCCGCACTTACCCGGCAACTTCGACGACGTCGACGACTTCGTCTATCCGTTGGTCCTGCTGGCCACCTTCGCCCACCGACTCCAGACCTCGCTGGGTCTGCCCGGTGTCCCCGAACACATGCGACGCGCTTGGCACCACTGGGCGCAGGCCGTCTTCCGCGTCCTGGAACGCGAATCCGGACCCCTCGCGGAGGAGCCCTTCCCCGAGGACTGGCAGGCGATGGAGGAGTTCGCCCGGAAATTCGACTCCCGGCCCTACGAGCCGACCGATTCCGGGCACCGTGTCGCCACCGCGATGATGAATTTCTTCGCCGAGCGCTGGTTCCCGGCCCCCCTGCATGCCTTCGGCCGTGATCTGACCCGCTACCTCGCTGGAGAACGAGTCTGCCGACTGCACCGGATCGGCTGGATCGGGCCGCGCCGCGAGCGAGTGATCCGCCTGTTCCTCAGGACGCTGTTCCTCGCCCACCGTGTGCTGCCTGACGCCCGCACACCGCTGCCCGACCGCCTCCGCCGGACCCGGCGCACCAACACCCAGCTCAGGGAGCTTGAAACCCACTCCCGCCAACGGCCTTCCAGTACAAGGTAGTTGACTGCACAAGGCCAGCTGGGTGCTCCGCTATGCTCGGCCCCGTTCGAAGACAACGACGTCCGTCGGGCACCCAGGCCGCCGGAAGAGAAACGTGAGAGAGTCCGTGATATCCGGAGAGAGCGATCACCAGGCGGCGAGTCTTTCGGAATCCGGCTCGGATCGAGTGATCGCCGGCCGGTATCAGCTCCACGAGGTCCTGGGCCGCGGTGGCATGGGCACGGTATGGCGGGCCCATGACCACCTGCTGGACCGCCCGGTCGCCGCGAAGGAACTGCACATCCTTCCGAGCGGCGACGAGGAGCACCGCGTCCGGATCCGCCGCGCGATCCGTGAGGCGCGCGCGGTCGCCCGGGTGCCGCACCCGCACGTGGTCGGCATCCATGACCTCGTCGAGGGCGAGGACCGGTTGTGGATCGTCATGGAACTCGTCGACGGGCCATCGCTGGCGCATCACATCGCCGAGTCCGGACCGCTCGCGCCGCAACACGCCGCCGCACTCGGGCTACAGCTACTCGACGCGCTGGCGGCCGTGCACGCCGCCGGTACCCTGCATCGCGACGTCAAGCCCGCCAACGTCCTGCTGCGTCGCGACGGCAGCGCCGTCCTCACCGACTTCGGTATCGCGGCCCTGGACGACGGCGAGTTCCTGACGACCACCGGGGAACTGGTCGGCTCCCTTGAGTACATGGCGCCGGAGCGGGCGATGGGAGCGGAGGTCGGCCCGGCCTCCGACCTGTGGTCTCTGGGCGCGACCCTCGCCACGGTCTGCGGTGGTCAGTCTCCGTTCCGTCGACCCGCGAGCCCCGCGACGCTGCACGCGGTGGCGTACGAGGAACCCGCTCTGTCGGACCGGCTGGGCCCGCTGCGCCCGGTGATCGAAGCGCTCCTGCGCAAGTCCCCGGACGAGCGCCCCTCGGCAGCACGTTCTCGTTCCGCCCTGCAGCGGGTCGCGGCGGGGGAGGCGGAGGCGGGGGCACTGCCGTCGGCGACGGTGCGGGTAGCGCGGCCGTCGACTCCGCTGGCCGACGCGGACACCGTGACCAGCGGCCAGGAGCGGCTCGTACCGGCCGGGGAGACAGTGCCGACGGCCCTGCGCACCGCGTCGCTCAGGCCCGCTCCCCAGCAGGCGTCCCGCTCGGCGGGTCCGAAGCGGCTGCTGTGGGCGCTCGCCGGTACTGCCCTGCTCGCGGCGGGCGTCGTGGGCGGTCTTTTCCTCACCGGGACCCTGCCGCCCAAGGACGGCCCGAGGACGACGACCGTCAGTCAGGTCGTCCAGGCGGCGAACAGCTGGCAGCCGGTGGCCGGAGTCTCCGTGCAGCGGGGGGACGAGGTCACCGTGCGCTTCGTCAGGGGACGGTGGACCGCCGACTACCGGAACTGGCCCCTGACCGGGCCGAGCGGATACGACGCAGCCACCGACAGGGCGATGTCCGGTGCGAACAGCTGCAAGGTCAAGTCCGCGGCCCCGTTCGCCTCCCTGCTGGCGCGTCTCGTGGGCAAGAACGACTCCCCGGTTCACTCCGTCGGGCAGAGGCTGACCTTCCAGGCTGCCGGAAAGGGCACCCTGCAGCTGGGGATGAACGACACCGCCGGGTCCTGCTCCGAGGACAACCGGGGCTCGCTGACCGTGCGGGTGAGCGTCACCCACGGGTCCTGAGGGCGGCAGCGTCGGCCCCGCCACCGCTCCGGCCTTCCACTGCTCCGTCGGCAACGACACCGACGCCTGTGCTGGACTGACTCCTGGAGCCGGCCCACATCGCAAGCCGGCGAGCGGGACTCCGGCAAGCGCCCCGACAGCGCCCCCGCGCTCCCCAATACCACCAACACGACGGCCGATTGATCGGTTACACCCTCACGTAGGATGCCACCCCGCGCATCCGCACCGCGGCCGCAGCGACTACGTCAGCCGGATGAGGCGAGCTGACAGGCTCACTCGCGGACTACGACGGCCTGCTGCGCCATGGAACACGGGGGTTGCGACACCGCGGTCGCGGTGCTGGATCAGCCGGCCTCTCGGCACCGGAGAGTCCCGGCCCCGACACCAGTCGCACCAGTCACACGTAGTGGTCAGACACTGTCTGGGACGGTGGGAGTGCCTGACGGGACTGCCGGGGCAGGACGCGTCCGCCAGAGCCTGCGCACCGCATCCGGCTTCCGCAATCCGGCGGGCGCCGTCTGCTCCGAGCCGCCGCCACGGCTGAGGTGCACACCGATCGCCGACGTCGCCAGGCTCAGCACGGCGGCTGCGCACCGGGCGATCCGGAAGTCGCGACGTGAGGTGGCATCGACGTGGGAGCCGACCACCGCGACGAGAACGGTGACGCCGATCGCGGCGGACTCTGGCGGCCTGCCCGGGGACGTCACACGTGCGCGGGAGCGGCGCGCAGGAGCCAGGCGCAGTCTGGATAGTGGAGGTGGGTTGCCGTGGCGCACAACGAAGCCATTTCGCCCGTCGCGGGTGCGGCAGTACTGGAAGCCCTGTTCCACCAATCCCCGACCGGCCTGATGCTCCTGGACACGCAACTGCGGATCCTATGGATCAACGTCAACACGCCGGTCCTGAAATCGGGCGCTCCTGAAGAGATCATAGGCCGGCACTTCACCGACGTATGTGACCTTTCCGCGCCCGGTGAGGTCGAGGCGATGCTGCACGGCGTGCTGGAGAGCGGCGCGCCCGCTCGGGGGCGACGATTGGGGGTGCGTCCGAAGGGCGCGCCGGGGCCGGAGTACCGGTTCTCCGTCTCGGCATTTCGTCTTGAGGACGCGCAGGGCAGGATCCTGGGAGTGCTGACGGAGACACATGGTGTCACCGAATGCGAAAAGGTACGCGCCCGTCTGCGCCTTCTCGGCTCGGTGCGCGATCGCGTGGGACAGACCCTCGACGTTGTGGCCACCTGCGAGGATGTGGTGCAAGCGGTGGTGCCGGACCTCGCCGACCTCGCCGTGGTGGAAGTGGTGGAGGCAGTGGTGCGTGGCGAGGAACCTCCGCCGAGTCCTCTCGGACGGGAGGTGCCGCTGCGCCGTGCGGCCTTCGCCCGCAGTGGCGGCGAGGACCAGGTCCAGGCACATCCGGTGGGTGACGTGCGGGCTCTGCCGTTCCCTACGCCCTACGCCCAGACACTGGCCGACCTCAAGCCGCGCCTCGTCGCTCTGGGTCCCGACACACCTTGGCTGGCGGCCGTCCCGCAGCGCGCCGAGGCGATCCGCGCCTCCGGTGCCCACAGCCTCATCACAGCACCTCTGACCCTGCGGGGAAAAGTGCTGGGACTGATGAGCCTGTACCGCACTACTGACCTTGAATGCGTAATGTCGTCATGCTGGTTGGCGTCGGAGGCCGGTGCCGGTGAGGCAGCCGTCGAGGACGTCGGGGCGGTACTGGA
>NZ_JBFAXI010000046.1:0-64583 GCF_040680735.1 Streptomyces sp. NPDC051987
CTGACCCCTCAATGAAGATCAGGATGATCAGACGATCGCGAGGTGGGTCACCGTTGATCCGCCGTTCAGCGGTCAGTTTTCACCCGTCGCCGACACCCGTGGTGAAGCGTGATCCGACTCCCGCGCCACCTCACTTGCACCCACCGTCTCGATGCGGTCCCCACTGACGGCCCACGCGGGGCGAGCCAGCGATATACGCGTCGTCGGCATTGTCGTTGGTGGGTCGGGCCACTCGGCTTGATGGGAATACAGATCGCGGGTGGCCAAGACCGGGCGAACCAGCGGGCCCTGGTTGAAGCGGGGCCAGTGCAAGCTGACGGGACATCGGCCGGTGATCGGTTCCGTGAAGTTGGGGCGCGACGTCGCCCCTCCCGCCCTGTGTCTGGTCTGCGTTGCCAAGTCGCCGCCCGATGGCCCTAGTTATATGAAAATATGATCGTCATGCGGACTGGTCGTGAAGCTCAGCCGATCGTTTGGACCGATGCAGAGGCAGGCGGTCACGGAGGAAGGCACTTGTCGAGGCGCGAGGACAGCCGCATGGACGACCTTCCTGCCCCCCTCCACCGTCCGCCGCGGACGGCCTCTTTCGTGATGGTCCACGTCGGCCAATCGCGCGAAACCCAGCGCAACCTGCAGTACGGGATCGAAACCCGGTCGTGGGGGTTCCCTCGGTGGAGGCCGGAGTACCGGTCCGCGCGCCCACGCTTCGCAGTGCTGGGCACGGGAGTGGGGCCGCGCGTAAAACTCGACGTATGGAGTACCAAAAGGATCACTCTGTATCTGTTCGAAGTACGTGAGAACTTCTACGAGGCAGAGGCTCCTCACTGGCCGGACGAGGAAGCCGAGAACGCAATCAAGTACCCGGTGCGCTTCGGCATCGAGCCGTTGGCTGTACTCCACGAGGTCGGTCTCGATGAGGACGGGCCGCTTGGAACGGCTGCCAGTGACGCCATACGTGTTTCAGGGACTCAACAAGGCGTAGGCGTGCTCGTCGACATGGATCCGCAGCCGTTGCTCGATGTGGCCGGGATCCGGGCGAACTGGGCCGAACAGCAGGCGGTGGCCCTGAACCGCACCCCCGGCTTTACCGCGGAGCAGGTGAAGCCGCCCAAGCCACCGAAGCGGCCCTCCAGTGGAGCGGGCTTCGTCTCCGACCCCAAGAAGCGCAAGGCCATCGAACTGCACGCGGAGGACATGGCAGTCGCTCACTACGAGGGGGAGGGTTGGACAGTCGAACGCCTGGGCAAGCCGTACGACCTCCAATGCACTCGTGGCGGGGAAGAGCGCCGCGTCGAGGTGAAGGGGACAACGGGAGCGGCCACGAGCGTCGATCTGACGATCAATGAGGTCGAGCATGCCCGGGACCCGCAGAACACCGTGGACCTGTTTGTGGTCAGTGACATCAAGGTGGACATGCAGACCGACAACTACAACGCGACTGGCGGCAGGGTGTTGCACCTTCATGACTGGGCGCCGGCTGAGGAGGACCTGAGGCCGCGGAGCTTCGAGTACCGACTACCGCTCGCCTGACTGCTCAGATGCACGTTCAGGGGGTTCCGGAAGCCTCCGCCGGCCCCTCGCCTTCGAGCCCACCGCCCTTATGGAGATCGTCCGTGCATCTTCTTCGCATGTCCGCACGTGCACTGTTCGATCGGTGCAGTGGCGGAGCCCTCTTCGAGCGGCTCGCGCAGAAGTACCGCGCCGTGCTCTTCCAGAACCCGTCGCCCAGTGAACGACGCTCGTGGGAGAACAGCCTTCCGGCCCTGGCAGAGGTCCTGTGCGACGCGGGCCTTGATGACATCGATGTGCTGATCGAGTACCGATTACCCCTTACCAGCCTGCGCGCAGACGTTGTCCTCGCCGGCTCCCACCCCGCGACGGGCAGACCGTCTTACGTCATCGTCGAGCTCAAGCAGTGGAGCGAAGCGCACCTCGTTCCTGGCACTGACAACCTCTGCTTAGTAGCGGGGATGCACAACCGGCCGCCGACTCTACATCCTGTGGTCCAAGTACGCCGCTATTGCGATTACCTGCAGGACTTCACCAATGTACTGAGTGATCAAGAGGACGCCGTCGCGGGCGTGGCCTATCTGCACAACGCAGTCGATCAGGGTGTCAGTGAACTATTAAGATTGCCTGACGCGAGTGCGCAACTTTTCACGGATACCTCCCGCGGCGAACTTATTAAGTATCTGCGGACCCGTCTCTCTGCCTTGGATGGTTCGCCAGAAGGAGATTCTCTCCTGGCTAGCCCTCATACTCCCGGTCGTCAGCTAATGCGTGCCGCTGCTGCCGAGTTAATTGACGGCGGCGAGTTCATCTTGATGGATGAGCAAGAGGTTGCGGCTCGTTTGGTGAAGCGGGCGGCGGACCTGTCGCGACAGTCCGGCCAAAAGGAAGTCATAGTGATATCCGGGGGTCCTGGTTCGGGTAAGAGCATCATTGCGCTGCACCTCATGGGACACCTCGGAAGGAACGGGCGAAGCGTTGTCCACGCCACCGGCTCCAAGTCCTTCACCACGACTCTCCGGCACGTCGTCGGCACTAAGAACGGCCGTATTCCAAAGCTCTTCCGTTATTTCTTCGACTTCACAAACGCTGAACGAAACGGGCTGGATGTCCTGATCTGTGACGAAGCCCATCGCATTCGTCAGCGGTCGGAGAGGCAGGGCCCGTACGCCGGGCATCGGAGCGGTCGAAGTCAAGTGGAGGAACTCATCGACGCAGCCAGGGTCCCCGTCTTCCTGCTCGACGAGCATCAGGTCGTGAGGCCGGGGGAGATGGGACGTGTCGAGACTATCGACGAGGCTGCTCAGGCGCGAGGCTGCATTGTTCGCCATGTCGATCTCAACAGCCAGTTCCGATGCGGTGGGAGTCGTGCCTACGAACACTGGGTCCTCCGTCTCCTCGGCCTTGAGCCTGGTGGTCCGATCCAGTGGCAGCCTGAGGAAAATTTCGAGTTACTCGTCGCCGAATCGCCCGAAGAGATGGAGAGCTACCTCCGTGGCCGACAAGAATCGGGCTACACCTCTCGCGTGACGGCGGGATTCTGCTGGCAGTGGAGCGATCCGCGGAGTGACGGCAGCCTGGTCGACGACGTGGTTATTGGGGAATGGCGTAAGCCCTGGAACGTTAGAGGTGAGAAACCTGTGGGTGGGGCACCCGTATCCTCGCTGTGGGCCACTGATCCGTCAGGCTTCGGGCAGATCGGGTGCATTTACACGGCCCAAGGATTCGAGTATGCCTGGAACGGAGTGATCTTCGGTCCTGACCTGGTGTGGCGCGGAAATGGATGGCGCGCTGTTCCTAGAGAGAGTAAGGACTACTCCGTGAAAAAGGCGACGCCAGAAGCTTTCGGTCACCTTATTCGAAATACATACAAAGTGCTACTCACGCGGGGGCTGGCCGGTACCGTACTATACTCAACCGATCCCGAGACTCGGGCCATGCTGGCTAGCCTGGTCCCGACTGGGATAAAGCAGACTCCGTGAGTGAGTAGCCCTTCGCCACCCACCTGGTTCGCCGGTGCCTTCGAGGAACCGGGCGGCGCCTACTTCCGCATCGTCCCTGCACGAGGCGAGCGCGACAGTTTTTTCCCTGCCGTTCGAGGACGAACCGCTCTCACTGATCCTCGGCAGGGCGTTCCTCCTCGCGCCGACACTGAGATCGCCCACGAATCCAGCCTCACGCGGATCGAGCGATGTGCCTGATGGCCACCGTGATGTCCCGGGGCGGGACCGCGACAGGCAATCCGGTCACCGAGCGGGAGGTCGCCGGGCGGCAAGGGGCACAGCCGTGAGAGAAACACAGATCCGGGCTATCGGTAGGCAGCGGTAAGGTCAACCAGGGAGTTTCGTCCCGAGCAGGGACCGGGAAGCAGACAGCGGAGGTCGGACGGTGACGGCAGGAGACTCGCGTCCGGTGCCCAAGCCCGGACCGCCGCGTCCGGCGCAGCAGTGGTTCCAGGAGCGGCCGTCTCCGTACCCCTGGGAGCAGGACGCTCTCGACCATGTCCGCCGCCTGATGCCGGCCGCCGAGCCGTATCGGGCCTGGGCCACGTTCTCCTTCACCGCGCAGTCGGGGCGTATCAACGAGTGCGACCTGCTGATCGCGGTGCCCGCGGGCCTCTACCTGGTCGAGATCAAGAGCCATCCAGGGCGGCTGGAGAACAACGGATCCACCTGGAACTTCCACGGCTCCGACCGCACCAGGACGATCAACAACCCGCTCCACTTCAACGACGCCAAGTCGAAAGATCTCAAGAGCAGACTCCTGTGGGCGGCGCGCAAACTGGGCATCCCGGAGCGGTCCGTGCCGCGCGTGGAACCGGCGATCTTCCTCTCGGCTCCGGACCTCGAGAGCCATCTCGACGACGTCCAGAGGGTGAAGGTCTACGGTCGTGACGACCGCCCCACCGGCCTGAAGCGCATCTGGCAGGACTTCCTCGGTCTGCCGCCGGACCGCCCCGACCGCCGTATCACGCCCGACTTCTCCCGGAACACGCTGCCGCGTCTGCTGAAGGCCATCGGCGTCCAGCAGTCCACGGCCCATCTCAGGTTCGGCGACGCCTGGAAGCTGCAGCCGCACCCCCTGGACCGCGGGCAGTCCTGGGAGGACCGCCTGGCCACACGCGACGACGGACTCGTCCAGGAGGAAGGCCGGGTCCGCATCTACCTGGTCGGCGACATGGCGACCGAGGCGGCGAAGAAGTCCACCGATCGTGCCGCCCGCCGCGAGTACCAGGTCCTGCAGGGCGTCACGCATCGCGGCATCGTCGAGGCCGTCGAGATCCGCGAGCATCAGGGCGGACCTGCGATCCTCTTCCGCCACCGGCACACGGACCTGCGCCTCGACCAGTACCTGGCGACCTACGGCGGCAAGCTCACCCCGGAGAACCGCCTCGATCTCGTACGACAGCTGGCCGAGGCCGTCCGCTACGCCCACAACCGCTCCCTCTACCACCGCGCCTTGGCGGCCTCCTCCGTCTACGTCTCCTTCAGGTCCGACGGCACACGCCCCGAGCTGCGCATCACCGACTGGCAGACGGCGGCCCGCGACTTCGACAGCAATGCCACCTTCTTCCGCTCCATCGGCGGCTCGGCGCTCGACGCCGCTCTGATCGAGGACGCGGCCCGTCTCTACCTCGCCCCCGAGACCGACCAGCCGTACGCGGATCCGGCCGACCTGGACATGTTCGGGCTCGGCGCGGTGGCGTACCTGATCCTCACCGGTCAGCCCCCCGCCACGCAGCGAAGTGCCCTGAGCGAGCGCCTGCGCACCGACGCGGGCCTGCATCTGTACTCCGTCGCCGACGGCTTCTCGGACGCGCTCGACGAGCTGGTCTTCAAGGCGACCCGCTCCGACGTCAACGAACGGCTCGGCTCCGCCGAGGAGTTCCTCGACCTGCTGGACAGGGCGGAGTGCGCCAGCGTGCTGCCCGAGGCACCCACCGCCGTCGGGGTCGACCCGCTGGAGGCACTGCCCGGCCAGTCGCTCGACGCGGAATGGTCCGTACGGCGCGTCCTCGGCACCGGCGCCACCGCCCGCGCCCTTCTCGTGGAGCGCGCTGTCGAGGACGAGGACGGCGACGTACAGATCGACGAGTGGGTCTTCAAGGTCGCCCTGGACGAGCAGAAGGCGGAACGGCTGCGTGCCGAGGCGGCCGTTCTCAAGGAGGTGGGCGGCGGCGCGATCGTGCAGCTGCGGGGCGAGGGATTGCGCGAGATCGGCGGACGGACCGTCCTGCAGCTCGAGTACGCCGGTGAGCAGTCCCTGGGTGCCCGGCTGCGAGGCAAGGGCAAGCTGACCTACCACGAGCTGGAGCGCTTCGGCGACGACCTGTTCAGGGCGATGGACCAACTGGCCGCCAACGGAGTCCTCCACCGAGACCTGAAGCCCGACAACTTCGGCATCCACCACAGCAAGGACCGGATCTGGCGCCTGAAGCTGTTCGACTTCTCCCTCGCCGACGCCTCCGAGCGTGACATCAAGGCGGGCACGCGCGGCTACCTCGACCCGTTTCTCGACTCCCTGCGGCGGCCGTACTACGACGACCACGCCGAGCGGTACGCGGCGGCCGTCACCCTCCACGAGATGGCCGCCGGCGAGCGCCCCATGTGGGGCGACGGACAGCTGGACCCGCTCACCAACGAGTCCGCGGAACTGTACGTCGCGTCAGAGCTGTTCGAACCGGCCCTCAGCGACGGTCTCACGTCCTTCTTCCGACGGGCACTGCACCGCGACACCGAACAGCGCTTCGACACGCTGCGGCAGATGCACGACGAGTGGCGCGAGGTGTTCCGGGCGGCCGACGCGACCAGGCCGGCCACCACCCCGGCCACGGTCGGCACCCAGGCCGAGGACGCCGAGGAGGCCCGCGACACCGCCGCGGCGGCGGCGGATGCCGGGACCCTGCTCGAGGCCGCGGGCCTGTCGCCCCGGGCCGTGTCCGTGGCACACGGGCTGGGGGCCACCACAGTGGGGGAACTGCTCGACGTCCAGCCGTACGCGATCTCGAAGGCGCGAGGCGCCGGCGCGCTCGTACGCAAGGAACTCAACCGGCGTCGCAAGCAGTGGGCGGTCGCGCTGCGGCAGCCCGCCGGGGCCGACGCCCGACCGGCCGCCCCGGCCGCGCGCACGGACGGCGACCCCGCGTCGGACGGACCGCTGGTCCTGTCGATCGACGACATGGCGGCCCGGCTCACCCCCGAGCCCGGCCGCAAGGGTTCCCACCGTGCGCCCGTGGTCCGGCTCACGCTCGGTCTGCCGCCCGAGGAGGGCGGCCTGTCGCCGTTGGGACCCTGGCCCGTCCAGGCCCGCATCGCCGACCACCTCGAGATCAAGCAGCCGCCGGTCTCCCGCCATCACCGTATCGAGATCAAGCAGTGGGCCGAGGCGGACTGGCTGGGGCGGGTACGCGAAGAGCTGGTCGAGATCGTGACCGCGGCCGGACGGGTCCTGACCGCGCAGGAGGCCGCCGCCGAGCTGCGGGTCCGGCACGGCGCGGGAGACGACACGCCCGAGCGCACGCTCGCCAGGGCGCTTGCCGTCGTACGGGCCGCCACCGAGGCCGAGCTGTGGGACGGCGAGGGCGCGGAGCAACACGAGCCGCGACTGGCCGTGCACCGGCGAGGTGACACCGTACTGATCGCCCTGGAGTCGCTGCCCGGCACCGACGACCCCAGCCCCCGTGAACTGGCCGACTACACGGCCGAGTTGGGTACGGTCGCGGAGCGTCTGGCGCGCCAGGAGCCGTTGCCGGGGCGGGCCGCGGTGGTCCGCGACCTGCGTGCGGTGCCCGCTCCGGAGGGCTTCGCCCCGCTCGCGGACACCCGGCTGGTCGCCCTGGCGGCCGCTGTCGCCGTGGGCACCGAGGTCACTCCGCGCCTCGAGCTGTATCCCCGTGACCTCAGTCTGGACCGCGCCCTGCGCATCTCCCAGGCGGGAGCGGGAGTACGACGGGACCGTGGCATCTCGGTCGCCGAGCTGCTGGCGCGGCTGCGCGCACGCTTCCCGGTGCTCGACGCGCTCTCCGGGGAGCGGGAGCCGACGTACGTCGAGCTGGAGGACCCGCTCAGGGAGGCGCGCTTCGACCTCCGGTACGACACCAAGCTGGAGCGGTTCTTCCCGCCGACCCTGGAGGCGATCGGCCAGTGGACGTCGACGGGGACGGGCACCAGCTACCTGCCACCCGGGCACGGCGTCCCGGCAGTCGCGGAGGTGGACGGCGATCTGCATGCCGCCACCCGTGCCAGGCTCGCCTCCAGCGTGCAGCGCGGCGGATTCCTCGCGCTGACCGTGAAGGGCAGCCGGCTGCCGGGTGCCGCCGAGGCGGTGGCCGCGGCCTTCCCCGTCGAACGCGTCGACCTGGGACGGGAGTTCCTCGCCGAGTTCCGCGCGCTGGCGGCGGAGAAGGGGCAGGACTGGGAGAAGGTCCTGCGCGCCGACGCGGGCTCCGCGCCGGGGCACATCAAGCGTGGTCTGGCTTCGTTCGTACGTGCGGTGTGGGTGCGCCTGGAGGCCGTACTGCTGGAGCGGGCCGCAGCACCGCGCACGGTCCTCTTCCTGCATGACGCGGGGCTGCTCGCCCGGTACTGGGACGAGGGCGGCCACGACCTCCTGGTCCGCCTCCAGACGGCGGCCCGCCGCCCGGCCGACGACCCGCACGGGCTATGGCTGCTGTGCCCGGTCGACACCCGGACACAGGTCCCGCACCTGGACGGACGGACAGTTGAGGTGATCGGCGGGGACGGCGAACGGGCCTACCTCGACGGCGACTTCCTGGCGACGGTGGCAGCGGCGGCGGCCTAGACCCGCGCCGCTGCCGACAGCGGGCGCAGGTTCCTGCCGGTCGTCATTGCGAGCGCCTGGAAACGCCGCCCTTGCGGCCGATGCCGAAGGCCAGGCGGTAGACGTCGGGGATGTCGACCGCGTAGTCGCGCAGGTCGGTGGCGCCCGCCGCGCGCCGTGTCATCACGCCGAGCCTCTCCAGCTCGTCGATCAGCTCGCGGTGGTTGTCGACGTCCTCCGGCCCGCTGCCCTGCGAGCTGTTCGCCAGAACCTCGCGCAGCTGCGCGGAGAGGGAGGCGTCCCGCCAGTAGGCGAGGACCACGGACGGCTGCATCGGCACCTGACCGCCCCGCAGCTGCTCGACGGCGACGGCGGCCCAGCGGATGTCCTCCGTGATCTCGTCCACGCGGATCTGGGAAGCCGTACTCACGGACTCCCGGATGGCGTCGTAGTGGAGGGCGTGCTCGTGCGTGGGATGCCGGTCCCGGCTGATCGTCGCCGCCGTGGAGACCGCTTGGAGCAGGGTGCGCGGACTCACCTGGCCCCGGCCGTCCTGCAGGTGGTTCGGAAGCCAGGTGTACGTGTAGCCGCGGCGGTGACTCGGGCCCATGTACGGGCCGGCCATCGCGACGAACAGATCGCGCTGACGTTCCGGGGTGGCGATGACGTCGACGGGCGCGATGAACCGGCCTTCGCCCTCCCTGCGCCAACTGCCGGTCGACGCCCGGAACTTCTCCGCCTCCGGGCTCGGGTGATTGCCCAGCTGGTGGTAGAGCAGGCCGTACAGATTCTCCGTCGTCCAGGTCAGGTCGGTCGCGTTGGCTCCGAGTTTCGACGCGTCCGGGAAGTGCTTGGGGGCGCTCTCGTACATGTCCGGGCGGACGAAGATCTTCGCCCGGATCGCGCTGGTGCTCATCCGGAGGTCGAGCGCCACCTCGAAGAGGCCGGACACCAGCCGGTCGACCACCTGCCGGTCGTTGTGGAGGTGCTCCAGGGCGTCGAAGATCAGCAGACAGGTGCGGCCGCTCTTGCGGGCCTCCTGGTCCGTCGTCCACAGGGCGCGTTCGTAGGACTCCATGTGGTCGGCGACCCAGCGGACCCGCTTGTCCCAGCCCTCGATGCGCAGGATCTCCGGGGCCCGGAGTCCGGTCAGGACCACCGCGGACCAGAGGTGCTGGGGCTTGACGCCATCGTCCACGAGCTTGCTGATGACGCTCTTGCTGGGGTGGTGCAGGTTGGGCTCGCCGCCCCGCGCATGCCCCGTGGCGACCGTCATCCGGTCCAGTCGGGGCATCATGTACGAGGCCGCCGCGATCTCGCGCATCCGGTCGTCGCTGAGCACCTTGGTCCACACGGTCTTGCCGGAACCGCGGGCGCCGCGCACCACCGTCACGTCGGGGTCCAGCGCGCGCCGGTGGCTCGACGGAGTGAACAGCCGCGTGACGTCCGGGCTGACGGTGTCGGCGTCGAAGGCGCTGCCGGGAGCGGTGGCCAGCAGCGTCCGGTACTCGTCGGTGGACAGCGAGTCCGTCATGACAGCTCCTCGCGCGGGAAGACCAGTTCATCGACCTCGCTGAGGAACCTCTTGTACGCGGCCTCCACGAAGGGCAGTTCGGGCCAGTCGCGGTCCTGGAGCGGGTCGAGGCCGATCAGGTCATGGCTGAAGAGGATCGGGATGGGCGAGTGCGGGGCCTGGTCGTCCTCGAGGGCGGGGTGGAATGCGTCCAGGTCCGCGCCCTCCGCGTCGTCGTAGAGCGTGTCGGCGAACATCTTCTGAGCGTTGTCGCGGAGCTTGTGCAGGCGCTGTATGTCCCCGGCGGAGCGGAACATGGCGGCCACGATGCGGAGCCGCTCGCGCAGCTCGACGGCGCGGTCCGGGCGTTGCTTCCACTGGGAGAGCAGCATGCCGTAGCCGTACCAGGTGGACGGGTTGTCGACGGCGAAGAGCAGCGACAGCCCGCTGAGCTGGGTCAGGGTGACGGCCGCGATGTCGTGGATACCGGCGCGGCTGTCGAGCAGGACCACGTCCGGCTGCCGCGAGATCCCGGCGACCTGGGCCTCACACGCGGCGATGGCCTCCTCCAGCCGCACGCAGAACGGCTTGGGCGCGCCGCCCGGTTCCGAGGCCGGCAGGTCGCTGTAGATGCGGTTCAGCTTCGCGAGGTAGTCGTAGCCCTCCCGGGGGCGGCCTCCGGCGGGCGCCAGCCAGATCTCGCCGTTGCTGTGGGAGGGCTCGAAGAACGAACTCTGGGTGACGAGCTCCAACCCTTCGGCGTTGCCGACGCCGGCCTCGACCAGGTGGTCGACGATGCCGTACTCCGGCAGCTGGTCGAAGCCGTGCAGGAGTGAGGAGACCCCCGGGGACTCCAGGTCGAGGTCGACGACGAGGACGCAGCGGCCCTGCTCGGCGAAGTAGCGGGCGAGGACGGCGGTGGCGGTGGAGCGCCCGACTCCCCCCTTGAACCCGTACAGCGCGACGCGCCGCTCCCGAACCTCGGGGTGCGGCGAGGCCCCCGCTATGGCGTCCCGGGCCCAGTCGGCGCCCACGACGGTCCGTTCGAGTACGGCGACCCGGCCGTGGTTGCCCGGCTCACCCTCCTCCTCCACGGCGAGTTCGGGAGAGTCGAAGAACATCTCGGGCGCGAACATGGTGGACGCGGTCTGGACGGCCTGGGCGCCCGCGAAGGCCTGGGTGTCGCGTCGGAACTCCTCCGCGAGGGCTGCCAGGTCCTCGGCAGGCAGCGGGTTGTCCTCGTCGTCGACGAGGAGCGACGCACGCCCGAACAGGTCGCGTACGAGGACGGTGTCCCGGCCGGTTTCGGCGGCACGGAAGGCGTGGCCCAGGGCTGCGTTCCACGCGGCGTCGAATCGGGTGGGGTTCATGGGGCGGGCGCCTGCTTTTCCACGTCGGCTGCGTCTTCTGCTTCTGCTTGGGCTACTTCGCCAGCTGGTAGGCGGCGATCACGGTACGAGCCGCCGCGAGGTGACGTTTCACGCGCTGCTCGGATATCTGGCCGCTGTCACGGTAGCGGTGGGCCACGTCCCACTCGTCGGCGGATTCCCGAAAGGGGTTCTGCTGGGGAACCTGCGCGAGGACGGTGGCGCCGCGGTGGCCGTTCGCGAGCAGGAGGAGTTGGTCCCAGACGTGGGGCAGGTGCCCGTGCTGGGAGTCCTTCCACGCCTTGTTGGCCTGAGTCTTGCTCTGCGTCGGCCTGTTCCTGATCGCCGGGCTGTACGGAATGCCGAGCGGGGTGTCCTGCGTGGAACCGAAGAAGTCGAGGAGCATCGCCTTGATGGCGCACTCTGCGGCGATCCCGGCAAGGTGGTCGGCGGAGCCGAAGAGCTGGGACGACTTGGCGAGTTGCGTTGCCGCGTCGTAGTGGGAGCGGCCCACCTCAAAGAAAGAGTGTTGGTGGGCGGGTGTGGGTGCCGGCACGGGCGTCGCGGGCGCCGGGGCCGCGGGCGTGGTCGACGCCGCCGGGACCGGGGGAGGTGTCTGAGCCGTCACGGTGATCACCTTAGCGGCGTGATCATGGCAGATGAGAGTACTTTGCCATGACTCCTGCGGGGGGCTGTTCCGGCCGACGGTGCTGGCAGGATTGGGATGCGAAACCGTATGGCGATGTGCGGTGGGTGACGTGGTGCTGCGAGAGGGATGCGAAGAGTGACGGTCACGGGCCAGGAAGCGCGGGCGGGGCTGGACCAGGCGGCGCTGCTGAAGGATCTGCGACGGCAGGTCGCTGTCCTGGAAGACGATCTGCGGGCTCGTAGTGAGTCCGAGGACGAGTACCGCGTCCGGCTGGAATCCGAGTACCGGCGGGCCCGCGAGGCGCAGCGTACGGCGGCGACGTACGGCGCGTGGCGGGACGAGCGGGTGACTCAGGCCGCCGTCGCGTGGGTGCTGGCCTGTGTCTTCGTACGGTTCTGTGAGGACCATGGGCTCATCGAGGCGCCGTTCATCGCCGGGCCTGGGGACCGGTTGGTCGAGGCGGAGGAGCGGCACGAGGCGCACTTCCGTGAGCATCCTGATCACAACGACCGGGACTGGCTGATTGCCGCGTTCACGCATCTTGCGGAGGCCCATGAGACGGTGGCCGGTCTCTTCGACCGTGCGCACAATCCGCTGTGGGAGCTGATGCCGGGCTATGAGGCCGCGACGGAGCTGTTGCGATTCTGGCGGCGGTGGGACGCGGACGGGCGGATCGTCTACGACTTCTCGTATCTGGAGTGGGACACGCGGTTCCTCGGTGACCTGTACCAGGACCTGAGCGACCATGCGCGCAAGACGTACGCGCTGTTGCAGACGCCGGAGTTCGTGGAGGAGTTCATCCTCGACCTGACGTTGGAGCCGGCCGTCGCGGAGTTCGGGCTGGATCCCGTGGTGGAGGGGCCGGGGGGCGTTGAACGGCGGGGGCTGCGGACGATCGACCCCGCGTGTGGCTCCGGGCACTTCCTGCTGGGCATCTTCGACCGGCTCGTGGAGAAGTGGCGGGAGTTGGAGCCCGGCGCGGATGAGTGGTCGGTGGTGCGGAGGGCTCTGGAGTCCGTCCACGGGTGCGACAAGAATCCCTTTGCGGTGAGTATCGCTCGGTTCCGGTTGCTGGTCGCGGCTATGAGGGCTGCGGGGGCTGGGCGGCTGGCGGATGCGCCGGTCTTTCCTATCAATGTGGCGGTGGGGGACTCATTGCTGCATGGGCGGGATGCGGCGGGTATTCAGACGGACTTGGGGACGTTGTTTGCGGAGGTGGAGGGGGGTGACTCTAGAGGTGGTGCCTTTGTTTACTCTTCGGAGGATGTGGGGGAGTTCGCTTGGAAGGTTGATCTGCTGGGGCGGGGGTCGTATCACGTTGTGGTGGGGAATCCGCCATATATCACGGTGAAAGACAAGCGGGAGAACGAGAATTATCGGGCGGCGTACGACGCCTGTGCGGGAACCTATGCCCTGTCAGTGCCATTTGCGCAGCGACTATTTGAGTTGGCTTTGAAGGGTGCTGGTGGTTCGACGGGTGGGGGTGGTTTCGTCGGGCAGATCACCGCGAACTCCTTTATGAAGCGGGAGTTCGGAAAGAAGCTGATTGAGGTGGTCTTCCGGAACCGGGTTGAGCTATCGTATGTGATTGATACGTCCGGGGCGTTCATTCCGGGGCACGGTACACCGACGGTGATTCTCGTGGGGCGGAACCGCGTACCGAACCCTGATCGGACGGTTCGGGCGGTGCTGGGAGTTCGAGGGGAGCCATCGCAGCCGCGAAATGCGTCTGAGGGGATTGTTTGGCGCGCCATCGTCGATCAGGCAGGTAGGCCTGGGAGTGAGTCAGACTGGGTGTCGGTCGAGGATGCGAGTGCGGAGATCTTCGCCGCGCATCCATGGTCGGTAAGCGGTGGCGGGGCCGGTGCCCTGTTGGCTCGACTGGAGCAGCTTGGGGTCCGGCTGTCATCACGTATGAGTGAGGGGGGGAGGACGACTCATACCGGCTTGGACGACGCGTTCTACCTTCCGTATACCGCTGCGCGTACGCGAGGCCTCCAAGACGGGTGCGTTCCAGTCGTGCTTGGCGACGGTGTGCGCGACTACCTTCTCACAGCGCCGATGCGGACCTTCTTCCCCTACGGGGCAACGGGCGATCCGCGAACCGTTGCCGTTAATGAGGAGGCGTTTCTTTGGCCGAATCGGACAGCACTAAGGGAGCGAGTCGATTTCGGAGAGAATCCTGAATCGCGTGGACTTCGATGGTTCGACCATAGTATGTTCTTTCCGCGCCGCTATAGGCAACCATTTTCGATTGCTTTTGCGGAAGTTGCGACACATAATCACTTCGTTTTGGATCGCGGCGGCAAGGTGTTCAAGCAGACTGCACCCGTAATCAAGTTGCCCGATGCGGCAACGGAAGGTGAACACCTTGAACTACTTGGAGTTCTCAACTCATCCACGGCTTGCTTTTGGTTGAAGCAAGTTTGCCACGACAAGGGAAACCGGGGTGAAGGGGGTGGAATCACAAGCGCGGCGTGGGAGCGATTTCACCAATACAACGCAACCAGGGTCAGTGACTTCCCGTTGCCTGACCGATTGCCCCTTGAGGTAGCTGGCCTTCTGGATTCTTTGGCCCAGGAGCTGACAAAGGCGGAACCTTCCGCTGTCAGTGAAGGGAACATTCCTACTCGTGGCGCCTTTGACGAGGCCAGCACCGGATATGCGCGTATCCGTCGACGCATGATCGCTCTCCAGGAGGAGCTGGACTGGCAGGTGTATGGGCTGTACGGGCTGCTATCTGAGGCTGAAACGGAGCGAACCACCGTACCGTCACTCGACCCGGGCACCATCCCCGAAGTGCAGCTCGGTGAGCGTGCGTTCGAGATTGTGCTGGCCCGGAAGCGGGCGAGTGGCGAGGCCGACACCGCGTGGTTCGAGCGGCACGGGTCGACACCTGTTGTCGAGATCCCAGGGCACTGGCCCCGTTGGTACCGGGACATCGTGCAGGCTCGTATCGACATCATCGAGCGGCGCAAAGACATCGCGCTCATTGAACGGCCCGAGTGCAAGCGGCGTTGGTCGGTCGAGCCCTGGGAGAGGAAGGAGAAGGTGGCCCTACGTGCCTGGTTGCTGGACCGGTGTGAGGACCCCGGGCTGTGGTTCAGCCTGCGTGACGGGGTGAATCAGCCCCGTACGCTCACCGTCAACCAGCTTGCCGATGCGCTGAGTTCCGACCCTGACTTCAACGCCGTCGCCGCGCTTTACGCTTCTGATCACCTCGACAAGCCCGACCTCCCCCTCGGCCAGGTGCTCGCCGACGTCATCGCGGACGAGCACGTGCCGTACCTCGCCGCCATGCGGTACAGGGACCCCGGTCTGCGCAAGCGTGAGCAGTGGGAAGAGGTCTGGGAGCAGCAACGAGAGGAAGACCGGACCGGGCGAAGGCTCGATATCCCCGTACCGCCGAAGTACTCGTCCGCCGACTTCCTCAAACATTCCTACTGGTCTCACCGCGGCAAGCTCGACGTGCCCAAGGAGCGGTTCATCTCCTATCTGGAAGCCGGGCCCGATGCCGACCCGACCGTGCTGCTCGGGTGGGCCGGATGGGATCACAAGGATCAGGCCCAGGCGCTCATCAACCTCATCGAGGACCGTACGGAGCAGAGCGGTTGGGACACCGAGCGGATCACCCCCTTGCTCGCCGGGCTGCACGAGGTCATGCCCTGGGTGCGGCAGTGGCACGGTGAGTACGACGCCGAGTGGGAGTCCGTGCCGGCGGAGGACTGCGATGCCTTCCTCGATGAGCAGATGGGCAAGCATCGGCTCAGCGTGACGGATCTCAAGGCATGGCGGCCTGTGAAGCGGGCGCGAGGGCGTAAGGCCGCCACGTTGAAGAAGGCGAGCGTCCCGGAGCAGTCTGCCCTCGACGCCGAGTAGGCGGAACGTGGCAGTGGGACTGCCGGAGTCCAGAACTCTGGCAGCCCCACGGGCCTTGGAGCGGTGTCAGACTCGGGTGTCTGCCGCGTACGCGACGAAGGTCGACCACGTGGTGCGAGAGACGGCGAGCTGGTCGCCCTCCTTGTTCTTGGAGTCCCGGACGCGGACAACTCCAGGGCAGTCAGCGACCTCAATGCAGTTGTCGCCAGAGCTGCCGCTGTAGCTGCTCTTGAACCAGTCCAGTTCGGTGCTACTCATAGTGCTCCTCGCATCTGCTCCAGCAGGCTCACGGTGGCTTCGCGGTCGAGCGCCTGCGACCGCAGCTTGCCATAGCGCTGAAGCATTGCGCTCACGTCATCTGGGTTGGTGAGCAGGACGCTCGACTGCTGTCCCTCGGTATAGCCGAGCCACTGGTGCTCTGAGGTCTCGGCCAGGTACATCTGGCCATCAACTCCAGCGTGTTCCTCCTGCCGCAATGACATGATCTGGAGCTCTACGTTGCGTAGGTTCCCGGCCTCCAGCAGATGGCCGATGAGGGTCCTGGTGACCTCTGCACCACCGACCCGTCGCTCCAGGAGTGCCTGCTCGATGATGAAGCTGAAGGCTGTGTTCTGCCGTTCCGTCAGTAACCGCTGCCGCTCCTGCCGCGCCACCACCTGCTGCTCGATCTGCTCCTCCGTCAGCGGTGGCAATCGGCGTTCGAAGATTGCCCGGATGTACGCCTCAGGCTGCAACAACCCAGGGATGGCTCGGCACTCGTACGTGTAGAGGGAGACCGCCTCCTCCTCGATCCCAGCCCACTGCACAAACCAAGACGCCAACCCCTGCCTCCGCGCCAGATGCCGCGCCGCAGCCTTGAGCACCCTCGGTGCCTCAAGCACCGCCCCCGCCCGCTCGATGAACCGCACCGAGGGGAACCGCTTCCCCTGCTCCAGCTTGGCCACCGCGTGCACCGAGTACCGCACCAGCGGCGCGAACTCCTCCTGCGTCAGGCCCGCTTCCTCCCGCAACGCCTTCAGGACCGCGCCGAAGCTCTTGAGGCCGTCCGATACTTCCGGTTCACTGCTCGCGACGCCGTCCAACACGCCCGGCCCACCTCTCACGTACACCACCGGACATCAACTCACCCATGGTCACGGGGTGTCACCCACCCTGTCCACTCAGTGAACCCACCCAACCGTGGCTGTACTAGTGCCGTGTCTGTCGAGTCACGGTCCCACCCGTGACTCTGGACCGCATGACCGCACCTCAGGCCCAATCAGACGTCGCCGTACGCATGTTCTTCCAGCAGCTCAGCGCCACCCGGCGCGGTGCCCGCCTCGCCCGCCGCCTCGCCACGCACCAACTCGACGTCTGGGGCATCCCGTTCGGCTCGGCCGCCTCCGACGACGCGGCCCTCGTCGTCGCCGAGCTGGCCTCCAACGCCGTACTCCACGCCCGCGTACCGGGCCGCGACTTCGCGCTCCGCCTCGAACACCGTACGGACGCGCTCCGCATCGAGGTCGCCGACGCGCGAGGCGACCGCCCCGTCGCCCCACCGTCGTTGATCACGGACACGACCACAGACCACGGCCGTGGTCTCGTCATCGTCGATGCCCTCGCCTCCCGTTGGGGTGTGACCGACCGCCCGGGACCCGGCAAGGTCGTCTGGGCCGAGATCGATCTCCGCTGAGGGTCCATGCGACCGTCACGGCATCGGAATCGCCGGCGGGCTCGCCTGCTGCCAGTAGTGCAGCACCGGAGGATGCGCGACCTCCTGCCCGAGGTCGGACGTCAGCAGGTGATGCCGGGCGACCGCGTCGTCGACGATCTGCCGCCACCACTCCAGCCGGTCCCGTCCCGCATCAGCGGAGATCAACTCGTCGTGCAGTGCGTACAGCTCGCACGTGTTGTGCCACTGCGACTCGCGCACGTCGGCGTTGCTCTCGCTGAACCGCGACAACTCGGCGCCCTCGCACACCGCGCACCCGCAGGTCCACGGATCGACACGCGTGAACCAGTCCTGGAGCACCTCCACCCGGTGGTACTTCAGCAGATCACGCACGAGCACCACCGGATACGGCCGCCAGCCCCGGCCCTTGCGGCGCGGGTCCATGCCGTGCCGGAGCATGGCGGTGACCCCCACCGCCGTGCCCAGCGCCCCGTGCGCCAGCGCATCGAACGCCGCCAGGTCCGTACGCCACAGCAGCAGACGCGGACACGACCGGCACAGCACGCGCAGGCCCTCGGCCACGCCCGCCCGCTCCAGCGGGTCCTTGTCGTGCTGCATGATCAGCGCGACCGGATGCCGGCTGGCCCGCACCGCCGCCACCAGGTGCAGCAGTGACTCGTCCCGCAGCCAGCGGTAGCTGCACGGCAGCAGGACGACCGTGTCGGTCCGCTCCAGCCGGTCGGCCTGGGTGATCACCGCACGCAGGACGCGGGCGTCGCCGTCCTCGTCCGGCGGTATGAAGCAGGTGGGGGTGACCGCGAACGCCGCCTTGTTGGCGAGCTGGCCGTTCAGGACCTCCTCCAGGCCGGAGGAGTCGAGTGCGTGCCAGCCGTCGGCCGCCTGGTAGCCGAAGGGCCGGTCGACGGTCGCGACCCGGTGCTCGTGGCCGCCGTAGTCGACGGCCACGACCGTGTCCGGGTAGCTGTTGCGTATGTTCCGGCACCGCACCGCGGCATCCATGCCCGTGAGGAGCAGGCCCCCGGAGTTTCCGTCGATGTGCGGCAGCAGGCCGATCGCCGACCTGTCGTTCACCATGATCAGTAACCGGTCGCGCAGTAAGCCCTCGATACCGTCGGCCCCCATGGGGTCCCCCTCACGGTCATGAAGCACGTCCGCTGGTCACGAGTGTCGGAGCCGGTCAAAAAGGAGCGCAAGACGGTCGTATGCGGGCGTAAGCGGTTCTCGGCCAGGCCGGGAACGGGGTTACACCAGGCATGCGTCACGGTGAGGTGTGCATCAGTCGCAGTCCGTTACGAATTCGTCCCGCTCGAGTCGCTCAACGTGACACTTGCGTCACGGAACTTGCGTCTGGCCTGGGCACAAGGCATGGCAAGACTGGCAAGATTGGGTGTCGCGTGTGAGATCAGCGCGTACCGACTGCCGTCGAGTGAGGGAACGAGAGCCGGATGCCCACCAGTGAGCTCTTCCTGAAGGATGTCATCGACATCAAGGAAGACGTCCATGCCGGCGATTTCAAGGTCGAGCTGTCCGGTGGGTTCACCGAAACCGACGCTCGCGTCGCCGAGTACGTGGTCACCGAGCAGCTGCAGGGGGCCTTCCGGAGCGCGCTCGGGCTGGTCGGGGCTGCGGTCAGGTCGGGGAACTCGCACGCCGCCTATCTGCACGGATCGTTCGGTGCCGGTAAGAGCCACTTCCTGACCGTGCTGCACGCCGTGCTGAACAACAACGCGGCGGCCCGCTCCAAGCCCCGGCTGCAGGAGGTCATCGCCGAGCACGACGACTGGCTGCGCGACAACCGGTTCCTCATGGTGCCGTACCACCTCGTGGGTTCCACGGACCTCGACTCGGCCCTGCTCGGCGGGTACGTGCAGGCGGTGCGCTCCCTGCACCCGGACAAGCCGACGCCCGCCGTCTACCGGGCCGACTTCGCCCTCGCGGACGCACGCAGGCAGCGGGAGTTCCTGGCCGACGACGCGAAGTTCGTGCAGTGGCTCGGGGAGGGCGCCGCCGCGGTGGCGCCGGGCGGCGGGGTCGCCTTCGACGCCGATGACGACGACCTCGACCTGCTGGACGCGGACGACGCCGCCCCGGCCGCCGGCAGCTGGACCTCCGCAGACCTGACCCGTGCCTTCGACGCGCCCGCCGGGGACCCGTACCGCGAGGCGCTCGTGTCCGCGCTGCTCTCCGGGCCCATGGCGGCGTACGCGCAGGGAGCCCGCGGCGACAAGGACGCCTTCGTGCCGCTGGAGAACGGGCTGTCCGTCATCTCCCGGCACGCCAAGTCCCTCGGCTACGACGGCATCGTGCTCTTTCTCGACGAGCTGATCCTCTGGCTCCAGGCGCACATGGGCGAGCAGGACTTCGTACGCGACCAGGTGCAGCGGCTGGTCAAGCTGATCGAGTCCGGGGACGCCGACCGGCCCGTGCCGATCGTGTCCTTCATCTCGCGTCAGCGCGACCTGTCCCAGCTCATCGGCTCCGACGTGGCGGGCGCCGAGGTACAGAACCTCGAGCAGCAGATCGAGTACCTCGCCGGACGTATCGACGTCGTCAACCTGGAGGACAGCAACCTCGTCGAGATCATCAAGCGCCGCGTGCTGGAACCCAAGCCCGGGATGGAGCCGGTACGCGACGAGGCCTTCACGCTCGTCGAGTCGTCCAAGGACGAGGTCCGGCAGGTGCTGCTCGACGCCCATGGACGGACCGAGGCCAGCTGGGACGACTTCCGTACGCTGTACCCGCTCTCGCCCGCGCTGCTCAACGTCCTCGTGGACCTGTCCGGGGCGCTGCAGCGCGAACGCACCGGTCTGAAGCTCGTCCAGGAGCTGCTGCGGCGCCGTCGCGACGACCTGCGGATGGGGGAGCTGATCCCCCTCGGCGACCTGTGGGACGTCATAGCGACGGGCACCGGCGAGGCGTTCACCGCCAAGCTGCGCCGGGAGTCCGAGATCGCGCACCGCTTCCACGCGCGTGTTCGGGCCCATCTGCTGGAGAAGTACGGGTCCGTCGACGACGCGCGCTATCGGCGGGACGACCGGCTCGTCAAAACGCTGCTGCTCGGCGCGCTCGCCCCCAATGTGCCGGCTCTGGCACGGCTGACCGGCGGACGGCTCGCCGCGCTCAACCACGGCACGATCAGGGCCCGAGTGGGGTCGGCCGGATCGGTCGCGGTGAAGGCGCTGCGCGATCTGCAGGCCCAGGGCTTCGGGGAGCTGCGGAGCGAGGGCGACGCGGACCCGGTGTTCCATCTGCACCTGTCCGACCTGGACGTCGAACCGCTGCTCGAAGAGGTGCAGGGGGTCGCGGACAAGGACGGCCACCGCCGGCAGTGGATCAAGGACCAACTGTGGTCGGCCTTCGGTATCCGGGACACCCAGGCGTTCGTGTGCGAGCGCGAGATCGTCTGGCGGGGCACCAAGCGGACCGCCGAGTTCGTCTTCGGGAACGTGCGCGATCTGCACCTGCCCGACGAGCAGTTCGAACCGCAGATGGAAGGAAACATTCGCTTCGTTCTGGACTATCCCTTCGATGAACCTCAGCGTTCGCCCATCGAGGACGTCCACCGGATCGAGACCCTGAGGCGGTCGGGACGGACCGGGAGCACCATCGTCTGGCTGCCCGACTTCTTCTCCGAGCAGCGGGCCCGGCAGCTCGGACGGCTGCTGAAGATCAACTATCTGCTGGAGCGGGACCGGCTCGACGACGTCACCGCCACCCGCTCGACCGAGGAACGGATCCAGATCCGCCACCAGCTCAAGGCGCAGAGCGACAACCTCACCACCCAACTCTCCGCCGTTCTCGAGCAGTTGTACGGGATCAGCAAGGCGGAGGCCGCGAACGTCGGAGCCGAGGTCCCGGCGGACCAGCACGTGTGGTCGCTGCGGCCCGGCTTCACGCGCAAGAAGCCCGAGCCCGGGGTCGGCTTCGAGAAGAACCTCTACGCCCTCGCCGACGAGATGTTCGCCGTGCTCTACCCGAAACACCCCGACTTCGACCCCGCCCTCACCCGCAAGCCGGTCACCCTGCGCGAGCTGAAGACCGCGCTCGAATGGATCGGGCGCGCCATGGAGAGCGGCGAGCGCCGGGTCGTCGTCGACAGCCACCAGCTGGCCACGGTGAAGAAGATCGTGCATCCGCTGGGACTGGGCGAGGTGCACGACGGTCCGCTGAACGTCAGCCGCGACTGGCGGCTGCGGATCAACCAGAAGGCCGCCGAGGCACACGCCGGGACGGACCTGTCCGTCGAGGACGTCCGCAAGTGGATCGGCCAGCTCGGGTTCACCGGCCTGGAGAAGAACGTCAGCAACCTGATCATCGCGACGTACGCGCTCCTCGACGACCGGACGTGGGTGTATCAGACCTCGCCTCTGCAGCAGCCTCCGGAGCTGGACAAGATCGGTCCCGGCTACGGCCTGCGCGCCGTCGAGCTGCCGACCGAGGAGGAGTTCGCGACCGCGCGCGAACGGGCCGGCAGGATCTTCGGGGTTCCCGTGCCGCCCGTGCTCTTCGCGCCGAACGTCGCCAAACTCGCCACCGGCGTACGGGAAGTGAGCGCGAGGTACCGGGACGCCGTGAGCGGGGTCCGGGACGTGCTGCAGAAGCGGGCCGGGGAACTGGGGCTGCGTGGGCCGCAGGGCGCGGACGCTCCGCGCATGAGGTCCATGAAGGCCGCGGCCGACCTGGTGGCCCGGCTCGCCCGCAGCGACGACGCGACCGTGGTGGTGCGCGAGCTCGCGGGGGTGGCGTACGACGTGACCGACCAGGAGATCGGGGCAGCTCTCAAACAGGCGCCCGAGGTGCTGGCCGCCCTCGACGACACCAACTGGAAGCTGCTGGGCAGCGTGCGCGGCTTCGCCGGGCGGGACGACAGCGTGGGCGACCGCGCGGCCCGCCTGGTCCGCGTCGTCGAGGAGACGGCCAACGACCACGAGCAGGCCCGCTCGCTGGTTCCTGTGCTGGAGCGCCTTCAGGACCAGGCACTGGCTCTCGTCAACGAGGTGGCACGCCTCGCGCAGGTCGCCCAGCCCGTGGTGCCGCAGCCGCAGCCGACCCCGGACGACGTCAGCTTCACCGAACACGGGCAGCCGGTGGTCCAGTCGGGGCCGGTCGGGACGGAGGGCGAGCCCCGGCGGATCGACGGCGGCGAGCAGGCTGCCGACGTGCCCGCCCGGGATGTGCGCCCGGGGGCTCCGCATCTCGTCGAGCCCACTCGGCTCGAAGCGTCCCTCGCCGCCACGGTCGCCGGTGTGGAGGAGGAGATCAGGTCGTACCTTGCCGCCCATCCGGGCACGCGCATCCAGGTCACCTGGCGTCCCGTCCCCGTCGACGGCCGGGAGGCCGGACACTGATGGGCGCCGCCCTGCCCCAGGTGGGCCGCCGCACCATCGAGGCCCTGCTCGTCACGCACGCCGAAGGGCTCGGAGAGCGTCGTCTCGTCCTCGTACACGGGCGCTACTCGGCCGGCGCGCCCGAGGAGTTCACCGTGCGGACGGGGGAGGAGACGCGGCGCGTTCGCGTCAGCCACCAGGCATCCGTCCTGGGCATCCTCGAGGAGTGGACGAAGCACCGGGACAAGGCGGCCGGTGCGGACCTCCTCGTCGTCACCACCGGCGTCGACGACGGCCAGATCGGCTGGGACCTGCGCGGCCAGGCGCTACGGCGGCAGACGCTCACCGTGGAGAACGCCGAGATCGTCATGCAGCGCTTCGGCGCCGCAGGACTCGACCCGCGCATGTACGACGAGGGGTGGCTGCTGGAGGCGCTGCTCGACGCCGAGCCTTCCCAGGGCTGGAAGCGCGCCGGTTCCGTCCTGACCCGGGACGCGGCACTCCGCGCACTGGTCGTGGCCCGGCTCGGGCTGGGCAACGGCGACGACGAGGCCGACCCCGCGTCGGGAGCCGTCGTCGACCTGGACGCCCTGCTCACCTGGTCCCGTACGCCCGCGGGACCCCTGCGCTTCGCGGAGCTGGAGCGGACCGAACGCGACGAGCTGAAGAAGTGGCTCGGTGAGACCACGGGCCCCGCGGCGCCGGTCCTGATGTCCCTGGCGGAGACCGGACGCGGCCAGGACGCGATGCCGCTCGGCCTGCTGGGCGCCGTCCTGCGCGACCAGGCCGCGAGCCCGGACGTGGCGCTCGCGGTCGGCGGGCTGTTCGGGCAGGTGATGCCGCGCCGGACCGAGCTGCAGTCCTTCACCGAGGCCGTCGAAGGCGCCCTCATCCGCTGGATCGGAGAGGCCCGTCACAACGCCGACGCCCGGGCGCGGGTCTTCGCCGTCCTCGACCGCGCCGACCAACTGGCCGACGGCGCCGGACTCACCACGGCCCTCGAATCCAACCGCTTCCTGCCGTCGAGCTTCACGGCCCAGCTGCGGCACGTGACGGCAGCGGCCCGCACCTCTCCGGCGGCTGGGGAAGCGGCCCTGGCCGAGCTGAACGCGCACATGCTGGCCCGACTGAACACGGACCGCGTCGGCGTGGCCGAGATGGCCGTGAGGACCGCCCGCTGGCTGGCACTTCCGCGGCCCGCGGTGACGTCGGTGGCGGCCGGCGTGCGGGGCCAGGCCGGAGACTGGGGCTGGGCGGACCGGGCCCTCGCCGTCCTGTGGGCCGGAGACCCCGACGGAGACACCGCCACGGGCGAGGACCTCCGCGCCCTGTACGAGGCCGCCCGGGAGCGGCGCGAGCGGCTGGACGAGGAGTTCGCCCGGCGGCTCGCGTCCTGGACACCGAACGCCACCGCGCTGCACCCCGGCGGCTGCCTGGTCGTCGAGAACGTGCTGGCCGAAGCGGTCAGGCCCCTGGCCGGGGACACGGCTCCGCTCGTCCTGGTACTGGACGGCATGAGCTGCGCGGTCGCGGCCCAACTGGGCGAGGAGGTCGAACGCGAGGGCTGGACCGAGGTCGTGCCGAGGGAAGCGGGCTCGGAGGAGGAACCGCAGCGAATGGCCGCGGTCTCCATGCTCCCCTCCGTCACGGAGGTCAGCCGCGCGTCCCTGCTCACCGGTAGAGCGGTCAAGGGCGGGCAGACGAAGGAGAGCGCGGGCTTCGCCGCCTTCTGGGGCCAGCGGCGACTCGACGCCCAGCTCTTCCACAAGGCCGGGATAGAAGGAGGGGCGGGAAGGTTCCTCTCCGAGGAGCTCATGGCCGCGCTCGCCTCGGATGCGGTGGTCGGCGTCGTACTGAACACCATCGACGACGCCCTCGACAAGGGACAGCAGGGGCGGCGTACCCGGTGGAGCCTGGGGGACGTCACATACCTGCGGGAACTGCTGTCGGCGGCCAGGGGGTACGGGCGCCCGGTCGTACTCGTGGCGGATCACGGGCATGTGCTGGAGCGGGGCGCGAGCGACGGACCTGTGGGTGACGAGGACACGGGGCCCGGCTCGGCCCGATGGCGCACGGGTACGGCCAGGGACGGCGAGGTCCAGCTGTCCGGGCCCCGCGTGCTGGAGGGCGGTGGCACCGTCGTCATGCCCTGGCGGGAGGACATCCGCTACACCGGCCGCCGGGCCGGGTACCACGGCGGAGCCTCGCTCGCGGAGGTCACCGTGCCGCTGCTCGTCCTGGTGCCCGACCGGGACCAGGTGCCGAGAGGGTGGGAGGTCCTGCCCCGGGAGCAGGCCGTCCCGTCGTGGTGGACTCCTCACAGGGGCGGGCGGCCCGAGGCCGTCGCGGTGCAGGAGACGTCGCGCAAGCCGAAGCGGGGCAAGCCGAAGGAACAGCCCGCGGGCGAAGGGCTCTTCGCCGCAGCGGATCTCGTGGCGCCGGCCGCGGACGCGGCCGCCCCTGCCACCCTGGGCGAACGTGTGGTCGCCAGCGAGGTCTACGAGGCGCAGAAGGAGTACGTACGCAAGGCTCCCGAGAGCAAGGTCGTGGCAGCCGTCATCGACGCGCTGGCCGGGGCGGGCGGCACCATGTCACCGGCCGCGCTCGCAGGCGCCATCTCGGCGACCGGGCGGGTACGGCGCAACATCGACGGGTTCATCGCCACCCTGCAGCGGCTGCTCAACATCGAGGGCTACCCCATCCTCGGCTTCATCGACGCCGGACACACGGTGAAACTCGACATGACCCTGCTCCGTGACCAGTTCTTCCCCAAGGAGGAAACGTGACGTCGTCGCCCGACGTGAGCGCGGTCCGGCGGCGGGAGGTCGTCGACGCACTGCGCCGGGGAACTGTGCCGCACTCCGGGCTCGACCTCTTCGCGGTCGGCCTCGACCGGTTCACCGGCGCCCTCGACGAGGACGTGTCCACGGTGGCGCGGGGCGGAGCGGCCTTCCACGCGATCCGTGGCGAGTACGGATCCGGCAAGACCTTCTTCGCACGCTGGCTCGCCGAGCGGGCCAAGCGCGCCGGGCTCGCCACGGCCGAGGTGCAGATCTCCGAGACCGAGACACCTTTGCACCGGCTGGAGACGGTGTACCGCCGGCTCACCGAACGGCTGTCCACGGCCACCCACCAACCGAGTGCGCTGCGCGCGATCGTCGACTCCTGGTTCTACACGCTGGAGGAGGAGATCCTCGACAACGGGGACGTGGACGAGGAGGACGAAGCGGCACTGGGCGAAGCGGTCGACGAGTTGATGGAACGTCGGCTCGCCGAAGTCGCCCGCACCACACCGGCGTTCGCCGCGGCCCTGCGCGGATACCGGCGCGCGGTCGCGGCCGACGACGCGGTGACCGCGGAAGCCCTCATCGCCTGGCTCGGCGGTCAGAAGTCCGTCGCCGCCTCGGCGCGCCGGGCGGCCGGGGTGCGGGGTGACCTCGACCACTTCGGGGCACTCGGCTTCCTGCAGGGCCTGCTCACGGTGTTGCGGGACTGCGGCCACCCTGGTCTGCTGGTCGTCCTCGACGAGATCGAGACCCTTCAGCGGGTGCGCGGTGACGTACGGGAGAAGGGACTCAACGCCCTGCGGCAGCTTCTCGACGAGATCGACGCGGGACGCTTCCCTGGGCTGTTCCTCGTCATCACGGGGACACCGGCCTTCTTCGACGGCCAGCAGGGCGTGCAACGGCTTCCCCCGCTCGCACAGCGGCTGGCGACTGACTTCACCACCGACCCGCGCTTCGACTCTCCACGGGCCGTCCAACTGCGGCTCGCAGGCTTCGACCTGGAGCGCCTGGGCGAGCTGGGCAGGCGCGTGCGCGACCTGTACGCAGGCGCCGCCCGGCACCCAGAACGAGTCGAGCAACAGGTGGACGACACGTACCTGATGGAGCTCGCCACGGCCGTCACTGGCGGACTCGGGGGCAAGGTCGGGGTCGCGCCCCGTGTCTTCCTGCGCAAACTCGTCGCCGATGTGCTCGACCGGGTGGACGAGTTCCAGGACTTCGATCCACGCAAGCACTACGCGCTCACCATCTCGGACGGCGAGCTGACGGAAGTCGAACGTAACGCGGCCGCCACACGCGCGGACGATATCAATCTGGACCTGCCGTGAGCGGCATCGACGATCTCGAACCCGCGCTGGTCCACCACATCGTCAACACGCTCGGCTGGCCCGGTCTGCGCCCACTGCAGGAAGAGTCCATCAAGCCGCTGCTCGCGGGCGACGACGCGATCCTCCTGGCGCCCACGGCCGGAGGCAAGACGGAGGCCGTTTCGTTTCCGTTGCTGTCGAAGATGGTGCAGCAGAAGTGGTCGGGGACGTCCGTCCTCTACGTCTGTCCGCTCAAGGCGTTGCTGAACAACCTGCTGCCCCGGCTGGAGACTTACGCCTCCTGGCTCGGTCGCACGGCAGCCCTGTGGCACGGGGACGTCACTACCGGCGCGCGCAAACGGATTCTGGCGGCGCGGCCCGACATCCTGCTCACCACGCCGGAGTCTCTGGAGGCGATGCTGGTGAGCGCGAACGTCGACCACACCTCCTTCTTCTCCGGATTGCGCACCGTAGTCGTCGACGAGGTACACGCCTTCGCCGGGGACGACCGGGGCTGGCATCTGCTGGCCGTTCTGGAGCGGCTTCAGCGCGTGGTCGGACGTCCCGTCCAGCGAGTCGGGCTGTCCGCCACCGTGGGAAACCCGGACGAGTTGCTGCTGTGGCTGCAGGGATCCGGAGCGGGGAAGCAGCCGGCGGTGGTGGTGGCACCGCACCTGGCAGATCCGAAGCCGGGGGCATCGGGAGCGGCGCCACCAGTACCGGACATCCAGCTCGACTACGTTGGTTCCGTCGACAACGCCGCCACCATGATCGCGGCGCTGCACCGCGGCGAGAAACGGCTCGTCTTCTGCGAGTCCCGCAGGCTCGTGGAGGAACTGGGCGAGAAGCTGCGCGCCAAGGGCGTGACAACCTTCCTCTCCCACGCCTCCCTCTCCGTCGACGAACGCCGACGCGCGGAACAGGCCTTCTCCGAGGCCCGCGACTGCGTCATCGTCTCCACGAGCACCCTCGAACTCGGCATCGACGTCGGCGATCTGGACCGGGTCATCCAGATCGATGCCCCGCTCACCGTCGCCTCCTTCCTGCAACGGCTCGGCCGCACCGGACGCAGGCCTGGGACGTCACGCAACTGCCTCTTCCTCGCACTGAACCACGACGGACTCCTCGGCGCTTCGGCCCTTCTCCTGCAGTGGTCGCGCGGCTGGGTGGAGCCCGTCGTCGCCCCACCGGAGCCTCGGCACATCGTGGCCCAACAGCTGCTCGCGCTGTGCCTGCAGGAGCCACAGGTCGGGGACAGGCTCTGGCAGGAGTGGTGGAACGGCCTCGGCCCGTTCGGCCAGTCCGCCGAGCCGATCGTCCGGCACCTGGTCGACAACGGCTACCTGGACCAGGACGGCGGACTCCTGTTCATCGGTCCCGAGGCAGAACGGCGCTTCGGGCACCGGCACTTCATGAATCTCACGGCGGTGTTCACCGCGCCTCCGCAGTTCACCGTGCTGCAGGGCCGCAGAGAGATCGGCCGGACGGATCCGAGCCTGCTCACCGAACGCATCGACGGACCAAGGCGGTTGCTCCTGGCCGGGCGGAGCTGGCAGGTCACGTACATCGACTGGAAGCGCAAGCGGTGCTTCGTCGAACCCGTCGACGGCGGCGGCAGAGCGAAGTGGAGCGGCGCCGGGCTCGACTTCGGCATCTCCTTCGAACTGACGCGGGCGGTCAGGGAAGTGCTCCTCGGGGCGAACCCGCCGGTGGATCTCACAGGGCGCGCGGAGAAGTACCTGGCCGAAGCACGAGAGCACTGCATGGAAGAGGTACATCCTGGAGGCACCGTGATCACTCGCGGCTCGGGCGGATACGTGAAGTGGTGGACATGGGCCGGCCACCGGGCGAACGCCACGCTCGCGGCGACGCTTGCTGAGGTTGCTGTACCTGTCCAGCAGATCAACGACTGCTGGATCCGTCTGCGAGAGGACCTCACCCCTGACACTTGGAAGCAAGTTTCGGCGGCTGCTCCGGACCACCTGTGCCTGCCGGAGGTCGACGAGCGGGCGGTCAAAGGACTGAAGTTCGCGGATGCACTGCCGCCCAGGCTCGCCGAGTCGACGCTGGCGAGGCGGCTGGCGGATCTGCAGCCGGCAGCGCAAGTTCTCTCCGAACCTGTGCGCTTCGTTATGCGTCCACTATGAATACCTGGTTCCTGTGAGGAGCCGCGTCACGTCGTCAGGCTTCGGCCAGCTCAGTGTACGAGCCGAAGCTGCTGGTGGTGGCGCCCGTTACCGAACTGGCCGCCATCGCCTCGCTGCAAAGATGAGTGCCAGGATGCGACTTCCGCCTCGGAGGCCAGAGTGGGTGCCCGGGGGTGAGGCGATAGAGGAATGGGCTGCGTAATGGTGTGCGCTTCCGTTAACGTTGTGCGGCTTGAGTCACTCGTGTTGGGCCCGGTGGCTCGAATGAAGTTCCCCCCGCGAACTGGGCAGCGGGTATTTACGCTGCCGGGACGAGGCTCTGCCTGAGCAAGGATCTCGTTTCGAGCGGGTTGACGTACCCGTAGTCGGGGTGCCGACGGAGCCGGCTGCGGTAGTACTCGACCTCGACGTAGCGGAAAACGTCGGCCCGGGCGGCCTCCCGGGTCTCCCACATGGTCGTCCCGATCTCCGCTTTCAGGATGGCGAACCAACTTTCTGCGGCGGCATTATCGTAACAAGAGCCGACGCGCCCCATCGACTGCCTCATGCCCAACTTGCCTATTTCGCTGCGGAATTCTTCACTCGTGTACTCGCTGCCGCGATCCGTATGCATGACGCAACCCGGCTCCAGACCGCCACGCCCGGCCGCCATCCGCACGGCGGCGACCGGCAGCTCGGCGCGGTGGTGTTCGGCCATCGCCCGGCCGACCACCTCCCGTGTCGCGAGATCGATACAGGTCGGCAGGTACAACTTCCCTTCCAGCGTGCTGAGTTCAGTCATGTCGCCGACGAGCCGCATCCCGGGCCGGGGCGCGGTGAAGTCCCGGCCGATCAGGTCGAGCGCGAACACCGCCCGCTTCGCCTGCCGGGTCAGGCCCCGCCGCCGACGGCGGGTGATCCCGACGATCCGGTGCTTGCGCATCAGCCGCTCGACCTCTTGGAGTTCACCACCCGCCCGGCCCGCCGCAGGGCGGCGTGGATCCGCGGGGCCCCGTAGGCGCCGCGAGATCCGGCGTGAAGCACCCGGATCTCGCCCACCGGCGCCTCCTCGGCCCGCTCCCGCACCGACCGGGCCGGCGGTGACGCCCTGTGCGCGCAGTAGGCGGAACGGGGCACTCCCAATGAAGACCTTGTGCGCCTGCTGCTTACGGCGCTGTGCGAGAGCGGTAGGCGTTCAGATGCCATCGCCAGATATCACTCATTCCGGGAACTTTTGACGCATGAATACGGTGTTTCTCCCAGCGGCCAGTTGCAAGCTTTCTATGAGCAGATTCTGCAAGAGGTCGTGTCCCTTGTCGTGGTGTAGCCGATCAATCGGCCGTTGTGTTGGTGGTTGGGTAGTCCGGGGGCGCTTTCGGGGAGCTCGGCGGGGTAGATCTGGTCCATGCTGCCCTCGGGGAGGTAGCGGCGGGGGAAGGCGATCCACTCGTCGTGCATTTCGAAGTGGACGGCGGTGACCAGCCTCAGCAGCGCGTCGTCGTTGGGGAAGACCTGGACGACATCGACACGACGCTTGATCTCCCGGTTGACCCGCTCCAGCGGATTTGTGGACTGGATCTTCTTCCAATGTCGTTCCGGGAAGGCCGCGAAGGCCGTCAGGTCGTCTTTGGCTTCCAGGAGCATGTGCTTGACCTGCGGGAACTGTGCGCCGAGCATGTCAGCGACCGTGTCGAGCTGGCCGCGGACGGCGGCCTGGTCAGGCTGGGCGAAGATAGTACGGATGGTGGCAGCGACCATCTCCGCGGCGTCCTTCGGAATCACGCCGAAGACGTTGCGCAGGAAGTGGACCCGGCAGCGCTGGTAGGCAGCGCCGAGCATGACCTTGCGGATCGCCTTGACCAGGCCTGAGTGGTGGTCGCCGAGCACGAGTCGGACCCCGTTCAGGCCGCGTTCGCGCAAGGAGCGCAGGAACTGGGTCCAGAACACCTCGGTCTCGCTGTCGCCGACCATCACTCCCAGCACTTCGCGGCCGCCGTCCTCGGTGATTCCGGTGGCGATCACCACGGCCCGGGAGACGATCTGGTGGGCGACCCTGGCCTTGCAGTACGTCGCGTCCAGGTACATGTAGGGGAAGCGGACGTGGTCCAGGGACCGGCTGCGGAACGCGGTCAGCTGGGTGTCCAGGTCGGCGCAGATCCGCGAGACCTCGCTCTTGGAGATCCCGCTGTCCGCGCCCAGGGCCTTGACCAGCTCGTCGACCGAGCGGGTGGACACTCCGTGGACGTACGCCTCCATGACGACGGCGAACAGTGCCTGGTCGATGCGGCGGCGGCGCTCCAGGAGGCTGGGGAAGAAGCTGCCCGAGCGCAGCTTGGGTATGCCCAGGTCCAGGTCGCCGGCCTGCGTGGTCAGTGTCTTGTCCCGGTGCCCGTTGCGCAGCGCGGTGCGCGTGTCGGTGTGCTCGTTCCACTCCGCGCCGATCCTCGCACTCGCCTCGGCCTCGATCAGTTCCTGGAGCATCCGCTCGGCCACCGAGCGGACGAGTTCGAGCCCGTACGCCGAACGTAGTGACTCCAGCAGGCGTAGTAGGTCAGACTGGGACAGGGCCACCGTGCACCTCCCGGGTTGAACTGGCCGTTCACCAAGGAGAGTTGCAGGTGGCCCGCCTTATCGGCAGGGAGCGGAATCGCTGTCAGCACACGCCCCCAGGCGTACGCCCCAGCCTTGATCGGCTACACCACCATGCGGGACGCCATCTGCGGCACACCTGCATCACCACGTGGCTCAACGCCGGAGTGCCAGTCGCCGAAGTGGCGCGCAGGGTCGGCAACTCACCTGGGGTGATCCACCGCGTCTACGAGGGATGTATCTACGGTCAGGAAGAAGCCATGAACAACAAGATTGAACGCGAGCTCGATTGGCCGGGCTGAGTGCCTAATCGGCTGGCTGATCTGGTACCTGGCCGCGCCTCAGGAGGGCGCGGCCAGCGGCCAGTGTGGAGTGGATAGCCGGAGCGGTGATAGGGATGGATCCTTCCCCTCGGCGGCGCACGATGCTGATAAAAGCTCCCTCCACTTGGCCGTCCACTACAGCACCGTGCACCAGGAAAGGTTTCAGCTCTTCAGGCTGCGGGGGGATGTGAAGGAAGACGATCCCCTTACCGTCGGTTTCGTAATGCTCGATATCCAAGAGGTCGGGCGGTGGATAGAGATGATGTTCTAGGGCGCTCTGATATCGGCGTAGCGTTCTGCCGTCGACCGGGACGGGATGAACACTATGGATCACCTCGCCACCTGGAACCTTCTTTCCCTTCATCCCGACCACGACGATGCCGCCGAACTCTGCGTTGGCGAACCTTGAGACGGCCTGTGCAAGGGAAATCTTCCCTTGTGTCGAGTCGAGGTCATAGTGACTGCTCTTTACATCGAGCCAAGGCCCCTCAGGCTGCCCTAGCAGGACATCGGCATGTCTGGCTCTGAGTAGGTCCAAGGTGGTCTCGCGCGTGAGGTGGCCACTTGCGAAGGCATCCAGTAGGGCAATCGCGCCATGCCCGATCTCGTACAAGTCCTCCAGGGTTCTTTGGCGGAGACTACACTCGATGTCGAAGTCCCACACCCAAGGAGAGGTCACCTGGCTGCCGAACATTTCTACGTTTTGTAGTGCAGCTCTACGGCGGGTGAGATAGGGCTGCAGGGCCGATCGGTAGAGCGGCTCTGGTGAGCCCTCGGCGTCTTCCTCATGCGCCTTTGTGACTACCTCGACACGTACGAGTAGCTTGCCCTCCCGCTGAACAAAGCTCACTGGGCCGGGAGTGCTGTACTCGTCGTCGAACTCCTGGTAGTCCCCCTCTACGACGTAGACCTGCTCGTCGTCCGCCAGGCAGCTCATCAGAGCTGTTCGGAAGTCCGTAGCCTTGATGGATGGCAGCTCAGACGCGTGAAAGGTGAAGCCCGCGTCACGATAGACCCGCTCCGTCTCTCCAAAAACCAGGCGATCGTTTCGCTTGTCGTGGCGGATGGTTCTTTGCAACGGGCCCCTCCCGAGCGCCAGTCCGCCGGCGGCGGTCATGTGCTAGGCCGCCGGGGCTCGCCTGTGTGGCTGCGCGACACTGAGTTGTTGACCGGACTACTGGGCGACACGCCGGGTGTGAGCGCATCCTCCTCGCACGGCCTAGTCGGTAGACGCTGCGCATCGAACGACCGGCAGCTGATTTAACTTGGCCTGCCCATCTTCATTGACACACGCCTACCCTAATGCGAACAGCTTCAGGCGCCAGGCTGTCGGTTGGCGATCTCTTCGATGAGCTGGCTCTGGTGCCGGATGTCCTCGCTTTGGTTACGGGTGAGGTCGTACCGCGAGAGCACGTCAATCTCCGCGCGGGCTCCGGCGATGTCGCCCGTATGAGCCAGGATCAAGGCACGCTGTGACCGGACCCCGATAACCATGTCTGGCAGGTTGTCTTCTTCGGCTGCGAGTCGCAGTGTGTCGAGCATCTTTAGGGCCTCGGCGGGATCGGTGAGGCGCAGCACGTCCGCGACGTCCTGTCCCGAGTTGATGGCTGACCGCGTGGCGCCGGAGACGGCATAGAGCCGCCGTGCCCAGACGGCCCAGTTACCGAAGGCCATGCTGTTCAGTTTGCGATGGACCACAACCACCAGGTTGAAACAATCGGCGAGCCGCTTGAAGTCGTCAGGCGTGTCGTGATTGAGGCATTGCGCATGTAGCACGTTCATTGGGGCCATGATGTCGTCGACCTCAAGGCCAAGGTGGTCCAGGTAGGCGCGGGCGACATCCACGGCAAGTTGTCCTGTTTCCTGGTACTGCCCGGCCTCCCACAGAGCACTGGCATACTCGTAACGCAGGCCTCGCTCGTACCGGGATGGAGCAGGCGTCTGCACGATGGCCTCGGCGTAGGCCTTGCGGAGTTGAGCGAGGGCGCCCGACTCGCCGTAGAGACGGAACTGTCGGGAGGCGAGGAGCATCCTCTCTCGCGGGCCGAAGTCTGGATGCCCGGCTCGATGGAGCGTTTCCATAGCCTGTACATGCGTCGAGAGCGCGTCCAGGTCCCCTTCCCTGAAGGCCCACGCCGACAGGGCGTTGTGAGCGTCGAACCGCAGAGCCGGGTCGGCGTCAGGCGCGTGCGCCGTGTCAGCGAGCACAGCGTGCAGCTCACGGGGATACCCGCGCTCGAAGAATCCCTCCTGCTCGGTGAGGGCGATCAGGTGGTCGATCTGCCCTGTCGAGCCCAGGAGCCGCATCCAGCGGGAAAGCCGGGCGGGAGCCCTCTCGCCTTCGAGGACCCGGCACAAGGTCCGCTGCACTCGGTCGGTTGTGTCGTCATCTAGCGCATCAACCATAGAAGCGGCAATGGATCGTGCTGCGTCATGGAGCTTGAGGTGACCATCGCCGAACGACTGCGTTAGCCCGTGGGCAGCAAGTTCCCGAAGGGCACGGGCGTTGACAGATGCGCGCGCCAGGCCTATCTCTGCGGCCAACTGCTGCAGTTCATCGCGCATCAACGGGACTTCGGCAAGGGCGAGGAGACCGGCTAGTGCTGCGGCTACCTCACCGAGACCGTCGAAGGCCTGTTCCAAGATGAGCTCTTGGGCCGTGGACGTTACGTGTGTCCTCTTCTCGAACGCGTCACAGAAGGCTGCTGCGTCGGCGCCGTACTGGCTGCGTGTCAAGGCGGCAGCCTGGCCGATGTACAAAGGCAGGCCGCCGGCGAGTGTGTTGACGCGCTGCGCCGTCGGGTAGTCGGTTCTGCAGCCTTCGGCCGCGAATACCTCGGCAACGGTATCGACTGTCCAACCGGGCAGCACTTGTGGCGTGATTCCGAGATGGGCCTCAAGGACAGGCTGGGCAGGCCAGGGCTGTGCTAGCAGGATCCACCGTGCAGTGGGCAGCGCGTCGATGAGCATGCGAAGCCCGTCGGTGGGGAGACGGTGGGCGTTGTCGAGTACAACGGCGACGACGGTCGCTGTCTCTGTCAGCCGCAGGTGGACTGCTCGCAAGACATCCACGCTCGACCCGTGGGGCAGTGCCGATGTTGTTGGACTGCTGAGGTGCCGGGCTGCGAGTTCGCGGGCCAGTGACTCGGCGAGGGAGTCGGCCGACAACCCCTCCGCGGCATTGCAGTAGGTGACGGATAGGGGGCACCGTTTAGCCGCATGCGCGGCCCAGGTGGTCTTTCCGGCACCGGAGTACCCCACCACCAACCGCACTCGCTGATCATTGACCAGCTCCGGATCGGTCCTCTGAGGCCGGTACGTGATGGGGTCCTCGGGAAATGCCTGGAGCTCCTGCACGAACTGTTCGAATAGCTGGGGCAGGTCAGCCGCTACGAAACCCTGACCGAGGGCCCCCGTGGATGCGTACTGCACCCGTGCTGCCAGCTTTTCCACTAGCGTCTGCGGCCTGAGCGACAGAAACGGGACCTTGCCAGCCTCCGCCGTGCACCACCGCAGCATCGCATCGAGATCCGTTGTTGGCGGCGGCAGCCACGCGTCCGTCCCTGAAGGTCCTCCCGGGCATAGCAAATGGACGTCGTCCGGCCAGCCCGCTGCTTGTGTCTTGTGGAGCAGGTCAGGTCCAGGTTGAGCGTTCGTGATCACAACCAGTGCCGGAGTGCCACTGCGACGGCCTTCGTCGTGCTCCGCCCGAATCCCACTCCGGTAGTCATCAACAGCGGATTGGATGTCGCTCCAGACAAGGACGCCACTCTGTCGGGTCTTGACCTGAAGGTACAGGCGGCGTTCCGGGAGCACGACCTCTAGGTCCTCATCCCGTTCCAACAGCAAGGACTCGGCACCCGCATCCTGCAGCCTCAGCAGGCACCCCACGGCATACAGATTCTGATACGTGAACCCGCGATGGGTTGCCCGGATCCGCAGCTGCTGCGCGCCGTCGAGCGGGAGCTCGCCAATGAAATCCTGCATGGCGTCATGATCAGCACCCTGCGGTACGGCTCCGTTCCCACCCATGGCGCAATTGTCTCAGGCCCATAGCCCTTTCCGTTGCTGCCCTGATTCGGGCAGCACGAGCGGTGCGCGCGCCCTCGCTCGCGGCGGCCAAACGTCGTCCCGCGGCAGTGGGCGTGTATCGCTCCGGCGGCATGACGTGGCTGTCTTAGTCCGGAGAAGATCTCTATCGCAGGTCTATCGCAACTTGTGCGTACCAACGACAAAGAGCGGGACCCAGTGAGACTGGATCCCGCTCTCTCGCATCGGCATCCGCCCTGGTCAGCGCTTGATTTCTGCTGATCCTTGGCGAGTGCCCCCGGCAGGATTCGAACCTGCGCACACGGCTCCGGAGGCCGTTGCTCTATCCCCTGAGCTACGGGGGCGTCTGGCCTTGAGCTGTTGCTCGCGGCGACGGGTAGAACACTACCAGCTCGGTCGGGGTGATCAGGAACAGGTTTCCCGGGGGCGTCCCCTCGCGGCGGTGGAAGTCGGGAAAACCCGGACGCGGTGGCCGGTCCCGACCTACTCTCGAGTTGTGCCAGGGGCGTCGGGTCGGGTGCTTGTTGTGGACGACAACAAGGTCATCCGGCAGCTGATCAGGGTCAATCTCGAACTGGAGGGTTTCGAGGTCGTGACCGCGGCCGACGGTGCCGAGTGTCTGGATGTCGTTCACCGGGTGCGGCCCGACGTGATCACCCTCGATGTCGCGATGCCCCGGCTCGACGGGCTGCGGACCGCCGCCCAGCTGCGTGCCGATCCCCGTACCCGTGATCTTCCGCTCGCCATCGTCAGCGCCTGTACGCAGTACGAGGTCGAGGCCGGACTCGACGTCGGCGTCGACGCGTTTCTCGCCAAGCCGTTCGAGCCTGCCGAACTGGTGCAGATGGTGGGGGAGTTGATCACGCGGGGGCCTGGTTATGGTGCGGGCGAGCGGGCCGAGGAGCGGGCCGGGGGCAACCCCGCTTATCCGTGATCGCCCTGACGGCCCGGCGGTGATCGCCCTGACGGCCCGGCGCGGCCCGAGCCGTCAGGCCAGGTCCGACCCGGCCCGGCGAGGCGAGGTGCGGGCAGCCCTGCCGACCCCGCCCGACGCAGCCCACCCCAGCGAGGCCCGGCGTGGCCCGACCCGGCCCACCCAGCGATGCCCGACGAGGCCCGACCCGGCGGCCCACCCCAGCGACGCCCGAGCAGCCCCGCCGTCCACATCCCGGAACCCGTCCGAACCGGCTCGCCTACCCACCCCCTTCCTCCCCTACGCTTGTCCCGTGACCCCCGTCGAGCTCTCCCGCACCGTGCTGCGCGCGGTGCGCCGTGCCGTGGACGAGGGAGAGCTGAGCGTGACCGTGCCGGAGCGGGTCGTGGTGACGCCGCCGGGGCCGGGCGGGTGCGGGGACTACGCCACCAATGTCGCGCTGCAGCTCGCCGGGCCCGCCGGGCAGCCGCCGGTGCGGGTCGCCGAGATCCTGGTGCCCCACCTCGCGGACGCGACCGGCGTCGCGGACGTCGTCGTCACCGGGCCCGGGTTCCTCAACATCTCCCTCGCCTCCGGCTCCTCGCCGACCGCGACCCTGGTCCGGGAGATCCGCCGGCTCGGAGCCTCCTACGGTCACGGCGACGCCCTCACCGGGCAGGTGGTCGCGCTGCGCGTGCCGTACGACGTCCGGGCCGAGGTCGTCGCCGACGCCGTGGTGCGGATCGTCGCGACGCAGGGCGGGCGGGGTGAGGTGGATCACGGGGAGCCGGTGAACCTGCGGCCCGTGCCGGCGCCGGAGGACCCGGCGCCGCTGGGGCCCGACGCCGCCCAGTGGGCGCTGCTGCATCCGGCCGCCCACGACCGCCCCCGGATCACCGCCGACCACCTGGTGCAGCGGGAGAGCAATCCGCTGTTCCGGGTGCGGTACGCGCACGCCCGGGTGCGGGCCGTCGGGAGAGGTGCGGGGCGGCTTGGGTTCGCGGCCGTGCCCGGCGACGTTCCCGACGCCCCGAGCGGCCTCGTCGCCGCCCTCGCCGACTACCCCCGCGTCCTCACCGGCGCTGCCGTCCGTCGCGCCCCCGACCGGCTCGCCCGGCACCTCGTCACCGTCGCCGACGCCGCCCTGCCGTTCCTGCCGGCCGTGCTGCCCCGTGGCGAGGAGAAACCCGCGGCCGCCCACCGCGCCCGGCTCGCCCTCGCCGAAGCCGCCGGGACGGTGCTGGCCGGCGGCCTGTCCCTGCTCGGCATCGACGCACCCGATCACCTCTGAAGAGAGCGCCAGAAGAGCAATGAGCCGTTCCGCACACCCCGCCGGCCCCCGGCACGCCGATGTCCTGCCCGAGGGGCACTACGCCGCTCCGCCCACCGACCTCAACGCCCTCGACGCCAAGGTCTGGGCCCAGACCGTCACCCGGGACGCCGACGGGGTCGTCACCGTCGGCGGAGTCGACGTGAAGTCCCTCGCCGAGGAGTTCGGCACCCCCGCCTACGTCCTCGACGAGGCCGACTTCCGGTCCCGGGCCCGCGCCTGGCGCACCGCCTTCGGACCGGACGCGGACGTCTTCTACGCCGGCAAGGCGTTCCTGTCGCGGGCCGTCGTGCGGTGGCTGCACGAGGAGGGGCTCAACCTCGACGTCTGTTCGGGGGGTGAGCTGGCCACCGCGCTGTCCGCCGGGATGCCGGCCGAGCGCATCGCCTTCCACGGCAACAACAAGTCGGAGGCGGAGAGCCGCCGGGCCGTCGAGGCCGGTGTCGGCCGGATCGTGCTCGACTCCTTCCAGGAGATCGTGCGGGTCGCGCACATCGCGCGGGAGCTCGGCCGGCGCCAGCGCGTGCAGATCCGCATCACCGTGGGGGTGGAGGCGCACACCCACGAGTTCATCGCCACCGCCCACGAGGACCAGAAGTTCGGGATTCCGCTCGCCGGGGGGCAGGCCGCGGAGGCCGTCCGGCGGGCACTGCAGCTCGACGGGCTCGAACTCATCGGGATCCACTCGCACATCGGGTCGCAGATCTTCGACATGTCGGGGTTCGAGGTCGCCGCGCACCGCGTGGTCGGGCTGCTCAAGGACATCCGGGACGAGCACGGCGTCGAACTGCCCGAGATCGACCTCGGGGGCGGGCTCGGGATCGCGTACACCAGCGACGACGACCCCCGCGAGCCGCACGAGATCGCCAAGGCGCTCACCGAGATCGTGACCCGGGAGTGCGAGGCCGCCAGGCTGCGGACGCCGCGGATCTCCGTGGAGCCGGGGCGGGCCATCGTCGGCCCCACCGCCTTCACCCTCTACGAGGTCGGCACCATCAAGCCGCTCGACAACCTCCGCACCTACGTCTCCGTCGACGGCGGCATGTCCGACAACATCCGCACCGCGCTGTACGACGCCGAGTACAGCGTCGCCCTCGTGTCGCGGACGAGCGACGCCGAGCCGATGCTGGCCCGGGTCGTCGGCAAGCACTGCGAGAGCGGGGACATCGTGGTGAAGGACGCGTTCCTGCCGGGCGACCTGGCACCCGGTGACCTCATCGCCGTACCGGCCACGGGCGCCTACTGCCGGTCCATGGCCAGCAACTACAACCACGTGCTCCGGCCGCCGGTCGTCGCCGTGCGGGACGGCGCGGCCCGGGTGATCGTCCGGCGGGAGACGGAGGAGGACCTGCTCCGGCTCGACGTCGGGTGATGACGGGCGGAAGGGCGGAGGGTGAGGGTGTGGAGGGTCGAGGGTGGAGGTTCGAGGGTTGCGGGCGGAGGCGGCGGCTACCGGGCGCCGAGAGCCGCCCGCCGAGAGCCGCCCGCCGGGCTCCGGCCGCCGTCGCCTGCCGCCCTACGGGCTCCGGGCCCTGCTCTACGGGCTCCGGGCCCTGCTCTACGGGCTCCGGGCCCTGCCCTCGGGCTCCGGCCGCCGCCCTCCGGGTTCCGGCCGCCGCCCTCCGGGCTCCCGGCTCCGGGAGAAAGATCTCCTGTCCGCCCGCCCCGCACAATGAAATAGATGTCTCACGATCCGGACCAAGGGTAGAAACTCCCGTCCGGTGAGTGAGACTGGTCCAACCGTAGACGGTATGAGGAAACGAGGTCGGATGATGCGTACGCGTCCGCTGAAGGTGGCGCTGCTGGGCTGTGGGGTAGTCGGCTCAGAGGTGGCGCGCATCATGACGACGCACGCCGACGACCTCGCCCAGCGGATCGGCGCCCCGATCGAGCTCGCCGGTGTCGCCGTACGACGGCCCTCGAAGGTCCGTGAGGGCATCGACCCGAGCCTCGTCACCACCGACGCCACCGCCCTCGTCAAACGCGGCGACATCGACGTCGTGGTGGAGGTCATCGGCGGTATCGAGCCCGCCCGCACCCTCATCACCACCGCCTTCGAGCACGGTGCGTCGGTCGTGTCGGCCAACAAGGCCCTGCTCGCCCAGGACGGCGCCGCCCTGCACGCGATCGCCGACCAGCACGACAAGGACCTCTACTACGAGGCCGCCGTCGCCGGTGCCATCCCGCTGATCCGGCCGCTGCGCGAATCCCTCGCCGGCGACAAGGTCAACCGGGTGCTCGGCATCGTCAACGGCACGACCAACTTCATCCTCGACAAGATGGACTCGACCGGGGCCGGCTACCAGGAGGCCCTCGACGAGGCCACCGCGCTCGGGTACGCGGAAGCCGACCCGACCGCCGACGTCGAGGGCTTCGACGCCGCCGCCAAGGCCGCCATCCTCGCCGGGATCGCCTTCCACTCCCGGGTGCGGCTCGACGACGTCTACCGCGAGGGCATGACCGAGGTCACCGCCGCCGACTTCGCCTCCGCGAAGAACATGGGCTGCACCATCAAGCTGCTCGCCATCTGCGAGCGCGCCGGGGACGGCGGCTCGGTGACGGCCCGCGTGCACCCCGCCATGATTCCGCTGACCCACCCGCTCGCCTCCGTGCGCGGCGCGTACAACGCCGTGTTCGTGGAATCGGACGCGTCCGGGCAGCTGATGTTCTACGGGCCGGGCGCCGGCGGCGCCCCGACCGCCTCCGCGGTCCTCGGCGACCTCGTCGCCGTCTGCCGCAACCGGCTCAGCGGGGCAACGGGGCCCGGCGAGTCGGCGTACGCCGCCCTGCCCGTGTCGCCGATGGGCGATGTCGTCACGCGCTATCACATCAGCCTCGACGTCGCTGACAAACCGGGTGTTCTCGCCCAGGTCGCCACCGTGTTCGCGGAGCACGGGGTGTCCATCGATACGGTTCGGCAGACCGGCAAGGACGGCGAGGCCTCCCTCGTCGTCGTCACCCACCGGGCCTCCGACGCCTCCCTGTCCGGGACCGTCGAGGCGCTGCGCAAGCTCGACACCGTGCGGGGTGTCGCCAGCATCATGCGGGTTGAAGGAGAGTAACCAGCAATGACCCACCAGTGGCGCGGAATCATCGAGGAGTACCGGGACCGGCTGCCCGTCTCCGACAGCACGCCGGTCGTGACGCTCCGCGAGGGCGGCACGCCCCTCGTGCCCGCGCAGGTGCTCTCCGAGCGCACGGGCTGCGAGGTCCACCTGAAGGTGGAGGGCGCCAACCCGACCGGGTCCTTCAAGGACCGCGGCATGACCATGGCCATCAGCAAGGCCAAGGAGGACGGCGCGCAGGCGGTGATCTGCGCCTCCACCGGCAACACGTCGGCCTCCGCGGCCGCCTACGCGGTGCGCGCCGGGATGGTCTCCGCCGTCCTGGTGCCCCGCGGCAAGATCGCGCTCGGCAAGATGGGCCAGGCCCTGGTGCACGGCGCGAAGATCCTCCAGGTCGACGGCAACTTCGACGACTGCCTCACGCTCGCCCGCAAGCTGAGCGAGAACTACCCGGTGGCCCTGGTCAATTCGGTCAACCCGGTGCGCATCGAGGGCCAGAAGACGGCCTCCTTCGAGATCGTGGACATGCTCGGCGACGCACCCGACATCCACGTCCTGCCGGTCGGCAACGCGGGCAACATCACCGCGTACTGGAAGGGTTACAAGGAGTACGCCGGCGACGGCATCTCCACCCGGACGCCCCGGATGTGGGGTTTCCAGGCCTCCGGCAGCGCCCCGATCGTGCGCGGCGAGATCGTCAAGGACCCCTCGACCATCGCCACCGCGATCCGCATCGGCAACCCCGCCTCCTGGCAGTTCGCGCTCGCGGCCCGGGACGAGTCCGAGGGCCTCATCGACGAGGTGACGGACCGTGAGATCCTGCGCGCCTACCGGCTGTTGGCCGCCCAGGAGGGCGTCTTCGTGGAGCCCGCCTCGGCCGCGTCCGTCGCCGGTCTGCTCAAGGCCGCCGAGCAGGGCAAGGTCGACCCCGGCCAGCGCATCGTCTGCACGGTCACCGGCAACGGCCTGAAGGACCCCGACTGGGCCGTCGCCGGCGCCCCGCAGCCGGTCACCGTGCCGGTCGACGCGGCCGCCGCGGCGGAGCGCCTCGGCCTCGCCTAGAGCATCCCCCCTCGCCCCCCTCGACGAGGGGGGCGAGAGGGCACTCAAGAAGTGCTCAAAGGGCGCTCAAGGGGTACTCAGGGGGTACTGGACGAGGGCTCGACGGGCATCGGACGGGCACTGGACGGGTACGCAAGGGATACTCGACGCGGGCTCGACGGGCACCGGACGGGCACTCAGCGAACGCTCAAGAAGCACTCGGCAGGGAGCGCAGCAAGGGCTCTCCCTACGGAGGGGGCACAGGGGGCTTACGACACGCATCGTGCGCCTCCCGTGCGCCCTATGTCGCCACAGAACCTTCCTTCGATAGGCTGTACCGAACCCGCCCGCTGCATATGCCTCCGCATACGGCGCGGTGCCGCGCCGTCTCCACGGCCCCGGCCCGAGGGTCCCCCGTTGCAGCTATCGAATGTCATTCGACCATCACGCAGCTCAAGGAGAGTCATCGAGCGATGGCCGGTCCAGCGTTCCGCGCCGCCGCCGTCCGGGTGCGCGTCCCCGCCACCAGCGCCAACCTCGGTCCGGGCTTCGACGCCCTGGGCCTCGCGCTGGGGCTCTACGACGACGTCGTCGTCCGGGTGGCCGACTCAGGGCTGCACATCGACATCGCGGGGGAGGGCAGCGAGACGCTGCCACGTGACGAGAGCCACCTTCTCGTACGGTCCCTGCGCACCGCCTTCGACCTGCTGGGCGGACAGCCCCGCGGCCTGGAGATCGTGTGCGCCAACCGCATCCCGCACGGCCGCGGCCTCGGCTCCTCCTCCGCGGCCATCTGCGCCGGCATCGTCGCCGCGCGCGCCGTGACCATAGGTGGCGAGGCCCGACTCGACGACGCGGCCCTGCTGGAGCTCGCGACCGAGATCGAGGGCCACCCCGACAACGTGGCGGCCTGCCTGCTCGGCGGGTTCACCCTCTCCTGGATGGAGTCCGGCGCCGCGCGGGCGATCAGGATGGAGCCCGGCGATTCCATCGTTCCGGTGGTTTTCGTGCCCGGAAAGCCGGTCCTGACCGAGACCGCGCGCGGACTGCTCCCGCGCACCGTGCCGCACGTCGACGCCGCCGCCAACGCGGGCCGTGCCGCCCTGCTCGTCGAGGCCCTCACGCGGCGCCCCGAGCTGCTGCTGCCCGCCACCGAGGACCGGCTGCACCAGGAGTACCGCGCCCCCGCCATGCCGGAGAGCGCCGCTCTGGTGGAGCGGCTGCGCGCCGACGGCGTCCCGGCCGTGATCTCCGGCGCCGGACCCACCGTGCTGGCGCTCGCCGACGCGGGCAGCGCCGACAAGGTGCAGGCCCTGGCCGGTGCGGGCTGGGCCGCCAACCGGCTGAACCTCGACGTCCAGGGCGCGAGCGTGCTGCCGCTGGCGCCCGCCCACGACACGTCCAGCGACATGTGACGCGCACGATTGCCGGATTTGGAGAGGGGGAATGTTTGTTGGATCCGGTAGTGTTAACCTCAAGTCTGCACCCGACCTCACCATGGCGAGGTGCTTCGTGTCCCCCTCCGGGACAGACATTCTTCCGGGAGTCTCCCAAGCCACTCAGCGTTCTGTATGACGTACCTGGGCAGTACGCCGTACCCGGGCACTGAGAGGGCCGCTGGGCACGCTCCGGAACAGGTGCGACCACGCCACGTGACACGGGGTGCCACGGCTCGTCGGAAGCGCCGTCACCAGAAATTTCTCCGCCGCTTAGGCGGACCACCGCCCCGGCACGGTCCACACAAGCAAGGACCGAAAGCCGGACAGCACAACCGGTCGCCGAGCCAGACAGGCCGACGTCCGCTCCAGGGAAGGACCCTTCGTGAGCGACACCACCGATCTGATGGGCGCACGTGTCGAGGAGACCGCTGCCGCGCCCGCCACGGACGCCTCCGCGCCTGCCTCCGGTGCCGGCTCCCGGCGGCGCCGCGGTACCGGCCTCGAGGGCATGGTGCTGGCCGAGCTTCAGCAGGTCGCATCCGGCCTCGGCATCAGGGGCACCGCGCGTATGCGCAAGAGCCAGCTGATCGAGGTCATCAAGGAGGCCCAGGCCGGCGGGGGCGCCCCCGCCAAGGCCGAGTCGGCCACCGAGACCAAGCCGAAGCGCCGGGCCACCTCCAAGGCCCGCACGGGCGACGACGCCGTCGAGAAGAAGGCCGAGCAGTCCGCCGAGGCGCCCGCCGAGAAGGCCGTGGCCCAGCAGCAGATCGAGATCCCCGGCCAGCCGGGCGCCGGCACCTCCCGCGCGGGCGAGGCCGAGCGCGGCGCCGACGACGCGCCGGCCGAGCGCCGCCGTCGCCGGGCCACCGCCGAGGCCGGCAGCCCCACCGCCACCGGCGCCGAGACCATCGCGGCCGAGGCGAAGAGCGAGCCGAAGGCCGAGACGCCCGCACAGTCCCAGCAGCAGGGCGACGCCAGGGGCGACGCCGGCGAGGACGGCCGTGGCCGCCGCGACCGCCGTGACCGCGGCCGTGACCGCGACCGGCGCGGCAAGGGCGACGAGCAGCAGGGCGGCGGCCAGGGCGGCCAGGGAGGTCGGCAGGACCGCTCCGACCGTCAGGACCGGCAGGACCGCCAGCAGCAGCCGCAGCAGCAGGGCGGCGGACGTCAGGACCGCAACGTCGGTCCGCAGGACGACGACGACTTCGAGGGCGGCCGCCGTGGCCGTCGCGGCCGCTACCGGGACCGCCGCGGCCGCCGCGGCCGTGACGAGATCGGCGGCGCCGAGCCGCAGCTGGCCGACGACGACGTGCTGATCCCCGTCGCGGGCATCCTCGACATCCTCGACAACTACGCGTTCATCCGGACCTCCGGCTACCTGCCCGGTCCGAACGACGTGTACGTCTCCCTCGCCCAGGTCCGCAAGAACGGCCTGCGCAAGGGCGACCACATCACCGGCGCGGTCCGCCAGCCGAAGGAGGGCGAGCGCCGCGAGAAGTTCAACGCGCTGGTCCGCCTCGACTCCGTCAACGGCATGGCGCCCGAACACGGCCGCGGCCGCCCGGAGTTCAACAAGCTGACCCCGCTCTACCCGCAGGACCGCCTCCGCCTGGAGACGGACCCGGGCGTGCTCACCACCCGCATCATCGACCTCGTCTCGCCCATCGGTAAGGGCCAGCGCGGTCTGATCGTGGCCCCGCCGAAGACCGGCAAGACCATGATCATGCAGGCGATCGCCAACGCGATCACGCACAACAACCCCGAGTGCCACCTGATGGTCGTCCTGGTCGACGAGCGTCCGGAAGAGGTCACCGACATGCAGCGGTCGGTCAAGGGCGAGGTCATCTCCTCGACCTTCGACCGCCCGGCGGAGGACCACACCACGGTCGCCGAGCTCGCCATCGAGCGCGCCAAGCGTCTGGTGGAGCTGGGCCACGACGTCGTCGTGCTGCTCGACTCGATCACGCGTCTGGGCCGTGCGTACAACCTCGCGGCGCCGGCCTCCGGCCGCATCCTGTCCGGTGGTGTCGACTCGACCGCCCTGTACCCGCCGAAGCGCTTCTTCGGTGCGGCCCGCAACATCGAGGACGGCGGCTCGCTGACCATCCTCGCCACCGCCCTGGTGGACACCGGGTCCCGCATGGACGAGGTGATCTTCGAGGAGTTCAAGGGCACCGGCAACATGGAGCTCAAGCTCGACCGGAAGCTCGCCGACAAGCGCATCTTCCCGGCGGTGGACGTCGACGCGTCCGGCACCCGCAAGGAGGAGATCCTGCTCGGCGCCGAGGAGCTGGGCATCGTCTGGAAGCTGCGGCGCGTGCTGCACGCGCTGGACCAGCAGCAGGCGATCGAGCTGCTCCTCGACAAGATGAAGCAGACGAAGTCGAACGTCGAGTTCCTGATGCAGATTCAGAAGACGACGCCGACGCCGGGCAACGGCGACTGACGGTCGTACGCCGGCCGCACATTCCATGCAGTACCGCGCCCCTGACGGGGCGCGCGAAGGGACCGCTCCCCGCAAGGGCAGGGAGCGGTCCCTTCGCGTTCTCCTCCTCGGTGTACGATCACGCCCTTCGGTCAATTGACCGAATGTCGAACTCCTTATCCCTAGGGGGGGACCTAGGTGGGTACACCCACGTCCGGGAGCGGTCGTCACCGACGCCGCATACGGTTCGCGCTGCCCGTCGCCGCGGCCGGAGTCGCCGCCGCCGTCACGGCCGCACTGATGTCGACCTCCGCCAACGCGGCCACGCAGCCGGCGCCGACGCTCAAGCCGGCCGTCAGCACGCCGTCGCAGGCCGTCCTGAAGCAGCGCGTCGCCGAAGCCGTCGCCGCCGTCGGCAGCAAGGCGACCACGACGCGGAAGTCGAGCAGCGGCTCGGCTGTCTCGCCGAAGATCATCGGTGGTGACACGACCACCATCAAGGCGGCGCCCTGGATGGCGCAGCTCTGGTACTACGACAAGAGCACCGGCAGCGGCTTCTTCTGCGGTGGCTCGGTCATCTCGCCCACGAAGATCCTCACCGCCGCGCACTGCGTCAAGGGCTTCAAGTGGAGCACCACCGACTCCGTGGTCATCACCGGCACCGAATCGCTGCCCACCACCGACAGCGACGGAAACACCGACCTGCACGGCGGCACCGCGACCGCCGTCCTGCGCCAGTGGAACCACCCCTCGTACACCGTGTCGCGGAACGGCGCCCCCAACAACGACATCGCCGTGCTCACCCTGGCGGCCCCCGTCAAGGCGACCCCGATCCGCATGACGACGAACACCGACACGGCGTCGTACACGGGTACGGCGGCGAAGACCGCCAAGGCCTACGGCTGGGGCCGGACCAGCTCCACCTCGGACGACCTCTCCGAGACGCTGAAGACGGCCACGCTGCCGATCGACTCGGACACCGCCTGCACCGCCGCCTACGGCAGCACCGACTTCGTCAAGGGCCACATGGTCTGCGCGGGCGCGGCCGCCACCGGCAGCGACATCGGCACGACGACCACCTGCAACGGCGACTCCGGCGGTCCGCTGGTCGTCGGCGGCCGGATCGTCGGCGTGGTCTCCTGGAGCGTCGAGAACTGCGTCGCCAAGGGTGCCTACGCCGTCTTCACGAAGGTCAGCACCTACGTCGGTGCCGCCTACGCGCAGATCGCCGACACCAACCTGAGCTACACCGACGGCAAGGCCGACCTGTTCGCCCGCAAGTCGTCGACCAAGGTCGGCTACGAGCTGGACTCCAAGGGCACCTCGCTGGCCGCCCGTCAGTCCTGGGGCGACTGGAGCGGCGTCAACGCCGTTCTGCAGGCCGACCTCAACCGGGACGGCTTCCAGGACCAGGTCTACCGGGTGGCGTCCTCCGGTGACGTCTACTGGGACCACTTCAAGCTCAACAGCGCCCAGACCAGCGGCTCCTGGGTCACGACGAAGATCTTCACCAACTGGAAGACCCGCAAGGCGATCGTCGTCCCCGGGGACCTCACCGGGGACTACCTGCCGGACGTGCTCTCCGAGGACTCCGGGGGGGTGCTGTGGCTGTACCCCGGCAAGGGCGACGGTACCTTCGCGGCCCGGGTCCGGATCGGCGGCGGCTGGAGCCAGTACAACCAGCTGCGCGGCGTCGGCGACTTCAACGGCGACGGCAAGGCCGACCTGCTGGCCCGCAAGAGCAGCGGCGGCGACCTGTACCTCTACAAGGGCACCGGGAAGTCCGGCACCGGCCTCTTCTCGGCCCGCGTGAAGGTCCGCACCGGCTGGACCGGCTTCAACACCCTGGTCGCGGTGGGCGACCTGACCGGCGACGGCAAGGCGGACCTGCTGGCCCGGACGACCGGCGGCACGCTGTACCTCTACCCGGGCACCGGCAAGGCGACCAGTGAGATCTTCGGCACAAGGAAATCGCTCGGTACCGGTTTCCAGCAGTACGACATCTTCGGCTGACATGGCTGGTGAGCGCGGATTCGCCCCGCTTGCCCGATGACGTCCCGTCACTCGGTGTGCCCATCGCTCCACGCGGTGGGCACACTGCGTTGTGCAACCCTTTCCCGAGTTTCGCCGTCTGACCCGGCGGAGCGACGATGGTCCGGTACGCGCCGACGATCCGGTTACGCCGGGCCTGACCCTGAAAGCAGGGGGTAACCGAGCAGTCGTAGGAGAGCAGAGGAGCCCATGTCCCCCGAGAGCACGCCCGGCCCTGGCATATCCGGGCCGGGTTCGAAGGCCACCAGCCGCCACAGACCCCGAGGAGCGGGCCGCAGGGCGCTCCTCGTCACGGCCTGGACGGCGGCCGGCATCCTCGTCCTCGGCGGCACCGGCGTCGGCTACCTGTACGTCAAGCTCAACGGCAACCTCAGGACCGTCGACATCAACCAGGCGCTCGGCGGTGACCGGCCCGTCAAGGTCGACGACGGCTCCGAGAACGTCCTGGTCCTCGGCTCGGACACGCGTTCCGGTGCCAACCGGAAGCTCGGCGGCGGCGCGGACGACGGCAGCGCCCGCTCCGACACGGCGATGATCGTCCACGTGTACAAGGGGCACAGGCGGGCCGCCGTGGTCTCCGTCCCCCGGGACACCCTGATCGACCGCCCCTCCTGTACCGACGCGCGGGGCACCACGCACGCCGCGGCACGCGACGTGATGTTCAACTCCGCGTACTCCACGGGCGGTGCGGCCTGCGCGGTCAAGACGGTCGAGTCGATGACCGGCATCCGGATGGACCACTACCTGGAGGTCGACTTCTCCGGCTTCCAGAAGCTGATCGACGAGCTCGGCGGAGTCCAGGTCACCACGACGAAGGCGATCGACGACCGGGAGAGCCACCTGGACCTCAAGGCCGGCACGCACACGCTGGACGGCGAACAGGCCCTCGGCCTCGTCCGCACCCGGCACGGCGTCGGTGACGGCTCCGACCTGGGCCGCATCCAGCTCCAGCAGGCGTTCGTGAAGGCCCTCGTCAACCAGGTCAGGCAGGTGGGCGTCTTCACCAGCCCCAGGAAGCTGTACGACCTGGCCGACACCGGCACGAAGACGATCACCACGGACTCCGACCTCGGCTCGGTGAACTCGCTCATCGACTTCGCGAACGGCCTGAAGTCCATCGCCGCGAAGGACATGCGCATGGTGACGATGCCGGTCGAGTACGACCCGTCGAACCCGAACCGGGTGATCGTGGTCGAGGCGAAGGCGAAGCAGGTGTGGGCGGCGCTGAAGAACGACCGGCCGATCCCGGCGTCCGCGACGAAGGGGACGGCGACGGGGCAGGCGAAGGGGGTCGTGACGTCGTAGTCCGGGTGCGGCCCCCACCGGGCCGCACGCGCCCACGACGAAACCGCGGCACCCCGCTGAGCGCACCCTCCGCCCTCGCGGAATAAAGATCAAAGCCCCCCGGTTTTGGGAGATACGGCCAGCCCTGGCAGACTGGTACGTCGGCCCCGGTTCACGTCCCGCAAGCCCGCGAGGGCGACCCGGTGCCCTCCCGATACCTAGGAGACACCTTGAAGCGCGAGATCCACCCCGAGTACGTCGAGACGCAGGTCAGCTGCACCTGTGGCGCGTCGTTCACCACCCGTAGCACGATCACCAGCGGCACCATCCGCGCTGAGGTCTGCTCCGAGTGCCACCCGTTCTACACGGGCAAGCAGAAGATCCTCGACACGGGTGGCCGTGTGGCCCGCTTCGAGGCCCGCTTCGGCAAGGCTGCCGCCGGCTCCAAGAAGTAGCGAGCCCTCTTTCGCCGGTCCACGGCCACGCCCCCGCGAGGGGTGTGCCCGGGACCGGCGTTTTTGGTCGCCCGCCTTCCCCCGCCCCACGCCGCAGCAGTATCAGGAGCCCAACATGTTCGAGGCCGTCGAGGAACTCGTCGTCGAGCACGCAGACCTGGAGAAGAAGCTCGCCGACCCGTCGGTCCACGCCGACCAGGCCAACGCGCGCAAGCTGAACAAGCGCTACGCCGAGCTCACCCCGATCGTCGCCACGTTCCGCTCCTGGAAGCAGACCGGCGACGACATCGAGACCGCGCGCGAACTGGCCGCCGACGACCCCGACTTCGCCGCCGAGGTCAAGGAGCTGGACAAGCAGCGCGAGGAGCTGACCGAGAAGCTGCGGCTGCTGCTCGTCCCCAGGGACCCGTCCGACGACAAGGACGTCATCCTGGAGATCAAGGCGGGGGCCGGCGGCGACGAGTCGGCGCTGTTCGCCGGTGACCTGCTGCGCATGTACCTGCGGTACGCCGAGCGCGTCGGCTGGAAGACCGAGATCATCGACGCCACCGAGTCGGAGCTCGGCGGCTACAAGGACGTCCAGGTCGCCGTGAAGACCAAGGGCGGCCAGGGCGCCACCGAGCCCGGCCAGGGCGTCTGGGCGCGGCTGAAGTACGAGGGCGGTGTGCACCGCGTGCAGCGCGTGCCGGCCACCGAGTCCCAGGGCCGCATCCACACCTCCGCGGCCGGTGTGCTCGTCACGCCCGAGGCGGAGGAGGTCGACGTCGAGATCAACCCGAACGACCTCCGCATCGACGTCTACCGGTCCTCCGGGCCCGGCGGACAGTCCGTGAACACCACCGACTCCGCCGTGCGCATCACGCACATCCCGACCGGAGTCGTCGCCTCCTGCCAGAACGAGAAGAGCCAGCTGCAGAACAAGGAGCAGGCCTTGCGTATCCTGCGCTCCAGGCTGCTCGCCGCGGCGCAGGAAGAGGCGGAGAAGGAGGCCGCGGACGCTCGCCGCAGCCAGGTCCGCACCGTCGACCGCTCCGAGAAGATCCGCACGTACAACTTCCCGGAGAACCGCATCTCGGACCACCGCGTGGGCTTCAAGGCGTACAACCTGGACCAGGTCCTGGACGGCGACCTCGACGCGGTGATCCAGGCCTGCGTCGACGCGGACTCGGCCGCCAAGCTCGCGGCCGCGTAAGGCACGTACGCACCACGACCGAGTACGACACGGAGGACCAGCGTGAACCTGCTGCTCGCCGAGGTGGCCCAGGCCACCCAGCGGCTGGCCGACGCCGGCGTGCCCTCGCCGCGCACCGACGCGGAGGAGCTCGCCGCGTTCGTGCACGGCGTGAAGCGGGGCGCGCTGCACTCCGTCAAGGACTCCGACTTCGACGCCCGCTACTGGGAGGTCATCGCCCGCCGGGAGCAGCGCGAGCCGCTCCAGCACATCACCGGCCGGGCGTACTTCCGGTACCTCGAACTCCAGGTGGGCCCTGGTGTGTTCGTGCCGCGGCCGGAGACCGAGTCCGTCGTCGGCTGGGCCATAGACGCCGTCCGGGCGATGGACGTCGTGGAGCCGTGCATCGTCGACCTGTGCACCGGTTCCGGTGCCATCGCGCTCGCCCTCGCCCAGGAGGTCCCACGCTCGCGCGTGCACGCCGTGGAGCTGTCCGAGGAGGCGCTCCAGTGGACCCGCAAGAACATGGCGGGCTCCAGGGTCGACCTGCGCCAGGGAGACGCCCTGGACGCCTTCCACGACCTCGACGGCCATGTCGACCTGGTCATCTCGAACCCCCCGTACATCCCGCTCACCGAGTGGGAGTACGTCGCCCCCGAGGCCCGCGACTACGACCCGGAGCTCGCCCTGTTCTCCGGCGAGGACGGCCTCGACCTGATCCGGGGCATCGAACGCACCGCGCACCGGCTCCTGCGTCCCGGCGGCGTCGTCGTCATCGAGCACGCCGACACCCAGGGCGGCCAGGTGCCGTGGATCTTCACCGAGGAGCGGGGCTGGGCCGACGCGGCCGACCACCCGGACCTCAACAACCGCCCCCGCTTCGCGACCGCCCGCAAGGCGCTGCCGTGAGCATCGCCCAGGCAGTGTTTTCCGAACGCCAGATGTACGTGTACGAGGAGGCCCGCTAGACATGGCACGGCGATACGACACCAACGACGCGACCGACCGCGTGACGGGTCTGCGCGAGGCCGCGTCCGCCGTCCGCCGGGGCGAACTGGTGGTGCTGCCGACCGACACGGTGTACGGCATCGGCGCCGACGCGTTCACCTCGGAGGCGGTCGCCGACCTCCTCGACGCCAAGGGCCGGGGCCGCAACATGCCCACCCCCGTGCTGATCGGCTCCCCGAACACGCTGCACGGTCTTGTCACCGACTTCTCCGAGCTGGCCTGGGAACTCGTCGACGCGTTCTGGCCGGGTGCCCTCACGCTGGTCGCCAGGCACCAGCCGTCCCTGCAGTGGGACCTGGGCGACACCCGCGGCACGGTCGCCGTGCGCATGCCACTGCACCCGGTCGCCATCGAGCTGCTCACCGAGGTCGGCCCGATGGCCGTCTCCTCCGCCAACCTCACCGGCCACCCGGCCCCGGAGACCTGTGACGCCGCGCAGGAGATGCTCGGCGACTCCGTCTCCGTGTACCTCGACGGCGGTCCGACCCCCGGCAACGTGCCCTCGTCGATCGTCGACGTCACCCGCGACGTTCCGGTGCTGCTGCGCGCGGGCGCGATCTCGGCGGAGGAGCTGCGGAAGGTCGTACCCGACCTTGAGGTGGCGAATTGACAGCCCCTGACGCGGGGCGTGGCATAGGCAACGGGGAGAGCGCGGCGGAGATCACGACGACGTTCGTGGGGCTGCCGCGCGACAGCTTCCGCATCCTCCACGTCAGCACCGGCAACGTGTGCCGCTCGCCGATCACCGAGCGGCTGACCCGCCATCTCGTGACGGACCGGCTCGGCGCCTTCCTCGGCGGCGGGCTGGTCGTGGAGAGCGCGGGCACCTGGGGCCACGAGGGCGCGCCGATGGAGGCGAACGCGGAGGCCGTCCTCGCCGACTTCGGGGCGGACGCGTCCGGGTTCGTGGGCCGCGAACTGCTCGACGAGCACGTGATCCGGGCCGACCTGGTCCTGACGGCCACGCGGGACCACCGCGCCCAGGTCATCTCCATGGGGCACTCGGCGGGGCTGCGCACCTTCACCCTGAAGGAGTTCACCCGACTGGTGCGGGCGATAGACCCGGCGACCCTGCCGCCGCTGTCCGACGGCGTGGTCGTCCGCGCCCGCGCGCTGGTCCGCGCCGCCGCCGCGCTGCGGGGCTGGCTGCTGGCGCCGACGGCGGAGGCGGACGAGGTCTACGACCCGTACGGCGCCCCGCTGCCGTTCTTCCGGTCGATCGGGGACGAGATACACGAGGCGCTGGACCCCGTCGTCACGGCACTGACGGGCGTCCCGGCGCGGACGTAAGTCCACGTTCCCCGAACAGGTCACGAGGCGAGGCGCCCCGCAAGGGGCGCGGGGAACTGCGCGAGCAACCCCCACCCGCGCCCGCCCAACCCTCCGCACCCACCCCTCCGGCGGCGCCCCCCGCACCCACCCCCTTCGGCGGCTAGCCCGTACGTGTGGGCAAACCGCGCGTGCGCTCCGCACCGGGCCTACATTGGTCGTACGTCACCGTCGACCGCCCGGAGCCCCTCATGTCGGTCACCTCTGCCCTCGTCGAGGGCGATCTGCGGCAGGATCCGGAGCTGGCCGAGGTCCTCCTGGGGGAGCTGACGCGGCAGTCGACGTCGTTGCAGCTGATCGCCGCCGAGAACTTCACCTCGCCGGCCGTGCTGGCGGCCCTCGGGTCGGCGCTCGCCAACAAGTACGCGGAGGGGTATCCCGGCGCCCGGCACCACGGCGGCTGCGAGTTCGTGGACGTCGCCGAGCGGCTCGCCGTCGACCGGGCGAAAGCCCTGTTCGGCGCCGCGCACGCCAACGTGCAGTCGCACTCGGGCTCGTCCGCCGTCCTGGCCGCGTACGCGGCGCTGCTGCGGCCCGGGGACACCGTGCTCGCCCTGGGCCTGCCCTACGGCGGTCACCTCACGCACGGCTCGTCGGCCAACTTCTCCGGCCGCTGGTTCGACTTCGTGGGGTACGGGGTCGACGCCGAGAGCGGGCTCATCGACCACGACCAGGTGCGCGCGCTGGCCCACAGCCACCGGCCCAAGGCGATCGTGTGCGGGTCCATCGCCTACCCCCGGCACATCGACTACGCCTTCTTCCGCGAGATCGCCGACGAGGTGGGCGCCTATCTGATCGCCGACGCCGCCCACCCCATCGGGCTCGTCGCCGGGGGAGCGGCACCGAACCCGGTGCCGTACGCCGACGTGGTGTGCGCGACCACGCACAAGGTGCTGCGCGGGCCCCGCGGCGGGATGCTGCTGTGCGGTGCGCCCGAGCTGGCCGAGCGGCTCGACCGGGCGGTGTTCCCGTTCACCCAGGGCGGCGCGCAGATGCACACCATCGCCGCGAAGGCGGTCGCGTTCGGTGAGGCGGCGACCCCTGCGTTCACCGCGTACGCCCATCAGGTGGTCGCCAACGCCAGGGCCCTCGCGGCCGCGCTGGCGGCGGAGGGGCTGGCGGTCACCACCGGGGGCACCGACACGCATCTGATCACCGCGGACACCGCACCCCTCGGGGTCGACGGCCGGGCCGCCCGGGGACGGCTCGCGGCCGCCGGGATCGTGCTGGACTGCTGTGCCCTGCCGCACGGCGACGCGCGGGGGCTGCGGCTGGGCACCGCCGCCGTGACCACGCAGGGCATGGGGGAGGCGGAGATGCCCATGATCGCCGCGCTGCTGGCGGGTGTGGTGCGCGGGATCACAGAGACGGGGAGGGCGCGTGCTCAGGTGCGTGAGCTCACCGGTAGATTTCCGCCGTATCCCGGGTGAGACGGGGTAGGCGCAGCGTCGTACACGCGTTGTGCACCCGGCTCACAGCCACCCGTGCAACCATCGTCGCTACCCGGAAGTCCCCATACATATGCGTCCCTCGCTAGGGTGTGGGGCTGTGATGGCCAGCGAGACATGTGGGGAAGCCTGTGCGTGAATACCTGCTGACGCTCTGCATCACGGCCGCGGTGACGTACCTGCTGACGGGGCCGGTGCGGAAGTTCGCGATCGTGGCGGGGGCCATGCCGGAGATCCGGGCGCGTGACGTGCACCGGGAACCCACTCCGCGGCTCGGCGGTATCGCGATGTTCTTCGGCCTGTGCGCGGGGTTGCTGGTCGCCGACCACATGTCCAACCTCAACGAGGTCTTCGAGAAGTCGAACGAGCCGCGGGCGCTGCTCTCCGGAGCGGCGCTGATCTGGCTGATCGGTGTGCTCGACGACAAGTTCGAGATCGACGCGCTGATCAAGCTGGGCGGTCAGATGATCGCCGCCGGCGTCATGGTCATGCAGGGTCTGACGATCCTGTGGCTGCCCGTCCCGGGTGTCGGGAACGTGGCCCTGACGCCGTGGCAGGGCACGCTGCTGACGGTGGCCCTGGTCGTCATCACGATCAACGCGGTGAACTTCGTCGACGGCCTGGACGGCCTGGCCTCCGGCATGGTGTGCATCGCGGCCGCGGCGTTCTTCCTGTACGCCTACCGCATCTGGTACTCGTACGGCATCGAGGCCGCCGCCCCGGCGACGCTGTTCGCGGCGATCCTGATGGGCATGTGCCTGGGCTTCCTGCCGCACAACATCCACCCGGCGCGGATCTTCATGGGCGACTCGGGCTCGATGCTGATCGGGCTGGTGCTGGCCGCGGGCGCGATCTCGATCACCGGCCAGGTCGACCCGGACGTGATGAACCTGTTCGCCGGGTCCGAGCGCAACGCCGTGCACCAGACGGTGCCGGTCTACATCCCGTTGCTGCTGCCGCTGACCATCATCGCGGTGCCGGCCGCCGACCTGGTGCTGGCGATCGTGCGGCGCACCTGGCGCGGTCAGTCGCCGTTCGCGGCGGACCGCGGGCACCTGCACCACCGGCTCCTGGAGATCGGCCACTCGCACAGCCGGGCGGTGCTGATCATGTACTTCTGGTCGGCGCTGATCGGCTTCGGCACGCTGGCCTACTCGGTGAACTCGGCATCCATGTGGATCGTGCTCGGCGTGGCCTTCCTGAGCGCGGTCGGCCTGGTGCTGCTCCTGCTGCCGCGGTTCACGCCGCGGGCCCCGCTGTGGGCGCAGGCCTTCGTGCCGCCCCGCTACCGGCGCCGGGCGCGCGCCGCGGCGGCCGTCGAGCCGGCGGCGGCAACTCCCCAGCCGGCGGCCTCCGTTGCCCCTGAGGAGCCGGAACGGGCCGAGCCCGAGAAGCCCTGCGACGACGAGTACCGCTCTCCGGTGACCGCCGCGGCGGCCCCGCTGAACGGCGGGTCCACGGCCCCCGTGAACGGCGCGGCCAAGGCCTCGGCAACCGGCGTGACCACGGCCTCGGTCAACGGCGCGACCGCGCTCGGCGCCCGTTCGCGCTTCCTGGACCGGCGCGCTTCCGAGACCTCCCGCTGACCCCGGCAAGGTAAGAATCTGACTAGAGCATTGCCAAGTCGTGGGGGAGCAAAGCCCCCCAATATCAGACACAACGGCCTGGTTTTCGCTCAGACGCGCAGGTTCACTCTCATGTGTGACGCCGAGCACACCTACCAGGTAAAGACCTCATCAAATAGTTTGTGATACGGTTCACGAGAACCCCGGACAGAGTCGAAGGACCCGACTGCGACGGTCCGTCAGCGTGAGGTCTTCGACCCTCCGACCGGGACTACGCTCGTCCATGACGACACCTGCCCCCCTGTGAAAGCGGAGTTGCCGCCATGCCGTCCAATGACGCCCGGAACCTGGCCCAGGCCGCCGTACCCACGGCCGCCGTCGGCGTGCTCGCCGCCGTCGTCAGCGGGGTGGTCGCGGGCGGCAAGGGGGCGATCGGGGCGCTCGTCGGGACGGTGATCGTGATCCTCTTCATGGGGATCGGTCTCTACGTCCTGCAGCGCACCGCCAAGTCGTACCCCCAGCTGTTCCAGATGATGGGCCTGATGCTCTACGCGGCCCAGCTGCTGCTGCTGGTCGTCTTCATGGCGGCCTTCAAGAACACGACGCTGTTCAACCCCCGGGCCTTCGCCATCACGCTCGTGGTCGCCACCCTCACGTGGATCGCCGCCCAGACCCGTGCGCACATGAAGGCCAAGATCCTCTACGTCGAACCCGACAAGACCGACAAGGCCGAGAAGACCGGGCATTCGTCGTGAGAGGTAGGGCCGGGATAAAGGCGCACCAGAGATGCTGCTATCGTCCGGTGCCAACTGCGGCATCGCGGGCGCGGGCATCTGAGCTGACGCCTGCTCAATCGCGAGGCGAGATGCCCCCCAGCCGCCCCCACATCCGTAACACCAGTCCCGTGCCGAACCGCGGCTCCGCGCCGCGCCGACACAACGAGGTTGCCGTACCCATGCGCCACGATGAAGGAGCCCGCGGTGAGTGCTGACCCGACGCAGACGCTCGCTTTCGACACGAGCTGTCACCTGTTCGACGGGTGTGGCTTCCCGGCTCCGGGCCTCCACTCGTTCCTGTTCAAGCCGCTCTTCGGCGACGCGGACAGCAACCTGTACTTCAACAAGACGATGCTGCTGGCGCTGCTCGGGTCGATCGTCATCGTGGGCTTCTTCTGGGCCGCCTTCGCCAAGCCGAAGGTCGTCCCGGGCAAGCTCCAGATGATCGCCGAGACCGGCTACGACTTCGTCCGGCGCGGTGTCGTCTACGAGACCATCGGCAAGAAGGAAGGCGAGAAGTACGTCCCGTTCGTCGTCTCGCTGTTCTTCTTCATCTGGATGATGAACCTCTGGTCGATCATCCCGGTCGCCCAGTTCCCGGTCACCGCGATCATCTCCTACCCCGCGGTCCTGGCCGGCCTCGTCTACATCACGTGGGTCGCGCTCACCTTCAAGCGGCAGGGCTTCGTCGGCTTCTTCAAGAACGTCACGGGCTACGACAAGACGCTCGGCCCGGTGCTCCCGCTGTCGATGACGATCGAGTTCTTCTCGAACCTCATCGTCCGGCCGTTCACCCACGCCGTACGACTCTTCGCGAACATGTTCGCCGGTCACACCCTGCTGCTGCTCTTCACGATCGCCAGCTGGTACATGCTGAACGGCATCGGCATCGCCTACTCCGGTGTCTCGTTCGTCATGGTCCTCGTGATGACCGCCTTCGAGCTCTTCATCCAGGCTGTCCAGGCCTATGTCTTCGTACTGCTGACCTGCAGCTACATCCAGGGCGCGCTCGCCGAGCACCACTGAGCGCCAACCCGACCCACACACCCATGTCATCCGGTGGCCAACCCCCACCGGTCCTTGAAAGAGAAGGAAGAACCGGCATGTCCGCTCTTGCGCAGGCCACCCTCGCCGCCACCCAGATCAAGGGCAACCTCGGCTCGATCGGTTACGGCCTCGCCGCGATCGGCCCGGGCGTCGGCATCGGCATCATCTTCGGCAACGGCACGCAGGCCCTCGCCCGCCAGCCCGAGGCGGCCGGCCTGATCCGCGCCAACCAGATCCTCGGCTTCGCCTTCTGTGAGGCGCTCGCCCTGATCGGTCTGGTCATGCCGTTCGTCTACCCGGCCTCCTGACCCGACCGTCGCGCACCAATAGACGAAAGGCACTGATATGAGCCCCCTGGTTCAGCTCGCGGCTGAGGAGGCCGAGAACCCCCTCATCCCGCCGATCCCAGAGCTCGTCATCGGCCTGATCGCCTTCGTCATCGTCTTCGGCTTCCTCGCCAAGAAGCTCCTTCCGAACATCAACAAGGTTCTGGAGCAGCGCCGCGAGGCGATCGAGGGCGGTATCGAGAAGGCCGAGGCCGCGCAGACCGAGGCGCAGAGCGTCCTCGAGCAGTACAAGGCGCAGCTGGCCGAGGCCCGGCACGAGGCCGCGCGCCTGCGCCAGGAGGCTCAGGAGCAGGGCGCCGCGCTCATCGCCGAGATGCGCGCCGAGGGCCAGCGGCAGCGTGAGGAGATCGTCGCCGCCGGTCACGCGCAGATCGAGGCGGACCGCAAGTCCGCCGCCCAGACGCTCCGCCAGGACGTCGGCCGGCTGGCCACCGACCTGGCCGGCAAGCTCGTCGGCGAGTCCCTGGAGGACCACGCCCGGCAGAGCCGTGTCATCGACCGCTTCCTCGACGAGCTTGAGGAGAAGGCCGAGGCGGCTCGATGACAGCGCACGGAGCGAGCCGCGAGGCCCTGGCAGCCGGACGTGAGCGTCTCGACGCGCTGACGGACTCCACGTCCGTGGACGCGGCGCGGCTCGCCGACGAGCTGACGGCCGTCACCGCGCTGCTCGACCGCGAGGGCGGCCTGCGCCGGGTCCTCACCGACCCGGCACAGGCCGGCGAGGCCAAGGCCGAGCTGGTCCGGCGCCTGATCGGCGGCCAGGTCTCCGGGACCACCGCCGACCTGGTGTCCGGCCTGGTCCGCTCCCGCTGGTCGCAGCCCCGCGACCTGGTCGACGCGCTGGAGGAGCTGGCGAACGTCGCCGACCTCACGGCGGCGGAGAAGTCCGGCACGCTGGACGACGCCGAGGACGAGCTGTTCCGGTTCGGCCGGATCGTCTCCTCGAACACCGAGCTGCGCGCCGCGCTCACCGACCGCAAGGCCGGCGCCGCGGCGAAGACCGAGCTGCTGCACCGGCTGCTCGGCGGCCGCGCCAAGCCGGTCACCGAGCGTCTGGTCACGCGCCTTGTGACCGCGCCGCGGGGACGTAGCCTGGAAGCGGGCCTGGAGGCCCTGTCCAAGCTGGCCGCGGAGCGCCGCAACCGCGTCGTCGCCGTCGTCACCTCGGCGGTCCCGCTGAGCGAACCGCAGAAGCGACGCCTGGGCGCCGCCCTCGCGAAGCTCTACGGCCGCACGATGCACCTCAACCTCGACGTCGACCCCGCGGTCGTCGGCGGGATCCGGGTGCAGGTCGGTGACGAGGTCATCAACGGTTCCCTCGCGGACCGGCTGGAGGACGCGGCCCGCCGCATGGCGAGCTAGCACCCCGGTAGTCGAGAACACAGCAGTACGTACTCACGACGGCCCTGGTTGGGCCGTACAAGAAGAATCCTGGGGGTCGCCCCCAGACCCCCCAAGTGAAACTTCGGGCCCAACAAGGAGAGCAGGGAACCCAGATGGCGGAGCTCACGATCCGGCCGGAGGAGATCCGGGACGCGCTGGAGAACTTCGTCCAGTCGTACAAGCCGGACGCGGCCTCGCGCGAGGAGGTCGGTACGGTCACCCTTGCCGGCGACGGCATCGCGAAGGTCGAGGGCCTCCCCTCGGCCATGGCCAACGAACTGCTGAAGTTCGAGGACGGCACCCTCGGCCTCGCGCTCAACCTGGAAGAGCGCGAGATCGGCGCCATCGTCCTCGGTGAGTTCAGCGGCATCGAGGAGGGTCAGCCGGTGCAGCGCACCGGTGAGGTCCTCTCCGTCGCGGTGGGCGAGGGCTACCTCGGCCGCGTCGTCGACCCGCTCGGCAACCCGATCGACGGCCTCGGCGAGATCGAGACCGACGGCCGCCGCGCCCTCGAACTGCAGGCCCCCACGGTCATGCAGCGCAAGTCGGTGCACGAGCCGATGGAGACCGGCTACAAGGCCGTCGACGCGATGACCCCGGTCGGCCGCGGCCAGCGCCAGCTGATCATCGGTGACCGCCAGACCGGCAAGACCGCCCTGGCCGTCGACACCATCATCAACCAGCGCGACAACTGGCGCTCGGGCGACCCGAAGAAGCAGGTCCGCTGCATCTACGTCGCCATCGGCCAGAAGGGCTCCACCATCGCGTCGGTCCGCCGCGCGCTGGAGGAGAACGGCGCGCTGGAGTACACGACCATCGTCGCCGCCCCGGCGTCCGACCCGGCCGGCTTCAAGTACCTGGCGCCCTACACCGGTTCGGCCATCGGCCAGCACTGGATGTACGCCGGCAAGCACGTCCTGATCATCTTCGACGACCTGTCGAAGCAGGCCGACGCCTACCGCGCCGTGTCGCTGCTGCTGCGCCGCCCGCCGGGCCGTGAGGCCTACCCGGGTGACGTCTTCTACCTGCACTCCCGTCTGCTGGAGCGCTGCGCGAAGCTCTCCGACGACATGGGTGCCGGTTCGATGACCGGTCTGCCGATCGTCGAGACCAAGGCCAACGACGTCTCGGCGTTCATCCCGACCAACGTCATCTCCATCACCGACGGCCAGTGCTTCCTGGAGTCGGACCTGTTCAACGCCGGTCAGCGCCCCGCGCTGAACGTCGGTATCTCCGTCTCCCGAGTCGGTGGTTCCGCACAGCACAAGGCGATGAAGCAGGTCTCCGGCCGACTGCGCGTCGACCTCGCTCAGTTCCGTGAGCTGGAGGCGTTCGCCGCCTTCGGTTCCGACCTGGACGCCGCGTCGAAGTCGCAGCTGGAGCGCGGTCAGCGCATGGTCGAGCTGCTCAAGCAGGACCAGTACCAGCCGATGTCCACCGAGGACCAGGTCGTCTCCGTCTGGGCCGGCACCACCGGCAAGATGGACGACGTGCCGGTCGCCGACATCCGCCGCTTCGAGCGCGAGCTCCTCGACTACCTGCACCGCAAGGAGTCGGGTCTGCTGGCCTCCATCCGCGAGGGCGGCAAGATGTCCGACGACACCCTCACGGCCGTCGCGGACGCGATCGCGGAGTTCAAGAAGCAGTTCGAGACGAGCGACGGCAAGCTGCTCGGCGAGGACGTTCCTGCCGCTGCCGCCAAGTGACGTAAGGAAGGGACCTGACTCATGGGAGCCCAGCTCCGGGTCTACAAGCGTCGCATCCGATCCGTCAGCGCGACCAAGAAGATCACCAAGGCGATGGAGATGATCGCCGCCTCGCGCGTCGTCAAGGCGCAGCGCAAGGTGGCGGCCTCCACGCCGTACGCGACCGAGCTCACCCGCGCGGTCACGGCGGTCGGAACGGGGTCGAACACCAAGCACCCGCTCACCACGGAGGCGGAGAACCCGGTCCGCGCCGCGGTCCTGCTCCTCACGAGCGACCGCGGTCTGGCCGGTGCCTTCAACTCCAACGCCATCAAGGCGGCGGAGCAGCTGACCGAGCGCCTGGAGCGCGAGGGCAGGGAGGTCGACACGTACATCGTCGGCCGCCGCGGTGTCGCCCACTACAACTTCCGTGAGCGCACGATCGCGGAGTCCTTCACGGGCTTCACCGACGAGCCGTCGTACGCGGACGCCAAGAAGGTGGCGGCGCCGCTGATCGAGGCCATCGAGACGCCGACCGAGGACGGCGGTGTGGACGAGCTCCACATCGTCTACACCGAGTTCGTGTCGATGATGACCCAGACGGCGCTCGGCGACCGGCTGCTGCCGCTGAGCCTCGACGAGGTCGCGGAGGAGAGTGCCGCCAAGGGCGACGAGATCCTTCCGCTGTACGACTTCGAGCCCTCGGCGGAGGACGTCCTCGACGCCCTGCTGCCGCGCTACGTGGAGAGCCGCATCTACAACGCGCTGCTCCAGTCGGCCGCTTCGAAGCACGCCGCCACGCGGCGCGCGATGAAGTCGGCCACCGACAACGCGGGCGAGCTGATCAACACGCTCTCCCGTCTTGCCAACGCGGCCCGCCAGGCCGAAATCACCCAGGAAATCAGCGAGATCGTCGGTGGCGCCAGTGCCCTGGCCGACGCGACCGCGGGGAGTGACCGATAAATGACCACCACTGTTGAGACCGCGACGGCTACGGGCCGCGTCGCCCGGGTCATCGGCCCGGTCGTCGACGTGGAGTTCCCCGTCGACGCGATGCCGGACATCTACAACGCCCTTCACGTCGAGGTGGCCGACCCGGCCAACGCCGGCGAGAAGAAGACGCTGACCCTGGAGGTCGCCCAGCACCTGGGTGACGGCCTGGTCCGCACCATCTCCATGCAGCCCACCGACGGTCTGGTCCGCCAGGCCCCGGTGACGGACACCGGCAACTCCATCACGGTGCCGGTCGGCGACTTCACCAAGGGCAAGGTGTTCAACACCCTCGGTGAGGTCCTGAACGTCGACGAGACCTACGACGGCGAGCGCTGGGGCATCCACCGCAAGGCCCCCAACTTCGACGAGCTCGAGTCGAAGACCGAGATGTTCGAGACCGGCGTCAAGGTCATCGACCTGCTCACCCCGTACGTCAAGGGCGGCAAGATCGGCCTGTTCGGCGGTGCCGGCGTCGGCAAGACGGTGCTCATCCAGGAGATGATCTACCGTGTCGCCAACAACCACGACGGTGTCTCCGTGTTCGCCGGTGTCGGTGAGCGCACCCGTGAGGGCAACGACCTCATCGAGGAGATGACCGACTCGGGCGTCATCGACAAGACCGCCCTGGTCTTCGGCCAGATGGACGAGCCCCCGGGCACCCGTCTGCGCGTCGCGCTGGCCGGCCTCACCATGGCCGAGTACTTCCGTGACGTCCAGAAGCAGGACGTGCTGTTCTTCATCGACAACATCTTCCGCTTCACGCAGGCCGGTTCCGAGGTCTCCACGCTGCTCGGCCGCATGCCCTCCGCGGTGGGCTACCAGCCGAACCTGGCCGACGAGATGGGTCTCCTCCAGGAGCGCATCACCTCGACCCGCGGTCACTCGATCACCTCCATGCAGGCGATCTACGTCCCCGCGGACGACCTGACCGACCCGGCCCCGGCCACCACCTTCGCCCACCTCGACGCGACGACGGTGCTCTCCCGTCCGATCTCGGAGAAGGGCATCTACCCGGCCGTGGACCCGCTGGACTCGACGTCCCGGATCCTGGACCCGCGCTACATCGCGCAGGACCACTACAACGCGGCCATGCGCGTGAAGACGATCCTGCAGAAGTACAAGGACCTGCAGGACATCATCGCGATCCTCGGTATCGACGAGCTCGGCGAGGAGGACAAGCTCGTCGTCCACCGGGCCCGTCGCGTGGAGCGCTTCCTGTCCCAGAACACCCACGTCGCCAAGCAGTTCACCGGCGTCGACGGTTCGGACGTCCCGCTGGACGAGTCGATCGCGGCCTTCAACGCGATCTGCGACGGCGAGTACGACCACTTCCCGGAGCAGGCGTTCTTCATGTGCGGTGGCCTGGAGGACCTCAAGGCCAACGCCAAGGAGCTGGGCGTCTCCTGAACACCCTGAGTTCTCCGGGACTCCTTGTGTTCTTCGTGTGAGGGGGCGGGCGCGTCCCGCCCCCTCACGCACGCCTACTAGAATTGACCCCAACACCCGGCGCCCCTGCCGGGTGGTGACCCGAGGAGCCACCCTTGGCTGCTGAGCTGCACGTCGAGCTGGTCGCCGCCGACCGCCAGGTCTGGTCCGGCGAGGCCACCCTGGTCGTCGCGCGCACCACGTCCGGCGACATCGGCGTCATGCCCGGTCACCAGCCGCTGCTCGGTGTGCTGGAGTCGGGCCCGGTGACCATCCGTACGAGTGAAGGTGGAACGGTCGTCGCCGCGGTGCACGGCGGTTTCATCTCGTTCGCGGACAACAAGCTCTCGCTGCTCGCCGAGACCGCCGAGCTGTCGGACGAGATCGACGTCCAGCGCGAGGAGCGGGAGCTGGAGCGCGCGAAGGCGGAGGGCGACGCCACCGCCGAGCGGCGCGCCGACGTCCGACTGCGGGCGGCGACCGCGCGCTGACAGACTGCGCGTACGCGTTGACGCAACTCAGCCG
>NZ_JBFAXI010000047.1:0-63647 GCF_040680735.1 Streptomyces sp. NPDC051987
GGGAACTGCGCGAACGGCACCCACTCGGCCGCAGCCGCCCGACGGCGCGGCGCCGCTCCTCCTTCGGCGGCCCCCGCTCACCGGATGTGCGGGGCGCCGCGCTCCCGGTCGGCGAACAGTTCCGCCTGGCGGTCGTCGGGCAGGTTGCCCAGGGTGATCAGGTGCGGCGCCTGGGCCCAGCCCCGTTCGCGGGCCGCCTCCTTCGCCGCCCACAGCGCCCGCACGCTGCCCTGCACCCCCTCCGTGGGATACCGCGCGACGACCGTCGCGCACCGCACGGCCGCCGCCAACGCCTCCCCCGCGGGCGTCACTTCGGACACCAGCCCCACCTCGTACGCCCTGCGCGCCCCCAGCCGCTCGGCGTTGCCCATCAGCACCATCCGGGCCACCTCCCCGTACGGCATCCGCTGCGCCATCAGCACCGACTCGTACGCGCTGACCATGCCGTAGGACGTGTGCGGGTCGAAGAAGGTCGCGGTCTCGTCGGCGATCACGAAGTCGCACTCGCCCAGCAGGTAGAACGCGCCCCCGCAGGCCATCCCGGCGACCGCGGCCAGCACCGGCTTCCACAGGTCGTTCGACTTCGGTCCGACGGCGATCAGCGGATCGTCCTGGCTGTACGGCGACGACGGCTGCGGCACCACCGCGTCCCGGTCCAGACCGGTGCTGAAGGCCCGCCCGCCCGCCCCGGTGAGCACGACCGCCCGGACCGCGTCGTCGAAACGCAAGGCCCGCCAGAGCGAGGAGAGTTCGGCGGCCGTCGGCAGGTCGATGGCGTTGAGCCTGCCGGGGCGGTCCAGGGTGACGACGGCGACGCCGGTGTCGTTGTCGGTCGCGACGCGCAGACTCACGGCCGCTCCAGGACCCACTGCGGCAGACCGTCCGCGAACACCGCCTGCACCCGGGCGCCGATCCGGATCCGGTCCGGGGGAAGGGAGTCGAGGGGCGCCCCCGCCTCGCGCACCACGTTCCCGACCATCCGCACCCGCGGCGCGTCGTCCAGCTCCACCACGACGACGTTGTACGGCGCCTGCGCGGCGTAGTCCGGCAGCAGCGGCGGGTGCGGGACGACGTACGACCAGATCCGCCCCCGTCCGCTGGTCGGCCGCCACTCGCTCGCGAAGGACTGGCAGTGCGGGCAGCAGGGCCGGGGAGGGAAGCGGGGTTCGCCGCAGTCGCCGCAGGCCTGCACGCGCAGTTCGCCGTGGGCCGCGTACTCCCAGAAGGGGGCGCCGTCGGTGTCGGTGGCCGGTCGCAGCATGTCAGCTCCGGTTGGTGAGGAGGAGGGCGGAGGTCGGGACGCCCTCGCCGGCCGTGACCAGACAGGTGGCGGCGCCCGGCACCTGGGCGGTACTGGTGCCGCGCAACTGCTTGACACCCTCGGTGATGAGGTTGAATCCGTGGACGTAGGCCTCGCTGAGGCCGCCGCCCCCGGTGTTGATGGGCAGCCGCCCGCCGATCTCCAGGGCGCCCTGCTCGGTGAAGGCCCCGCCCTCCCCGCGCCCGCAGAAGCCGTAGCCCTCCAGGGAGAGCGGGATCAGCGCGGTGAACGCGTCGTAGATCTGGGCGACGTCGACGTCCTGCGGGGTGAGGTCGGCGTGCTTCCACAGGTGGCGGGCGGCGGTCCAGGCGGGGCCGGTGAGGGGGTCGTCGTTCCAGTAGTTGACCATGCCGTGGTGCTGGGCGGGCAGGCCCTGGGCGGCCGAGTGGACGTAGACGGGTGTGCGCCGGCAGTCCCTGGCCCGTTCGCTGCTCACCACCACGCAGGCCAGTGCCCCGTCCGTCTCCAGGCAGTTGTCGAAGAGGCAGAGCGGCTCGCTGATCCACCGCGAGGTCATGTACATCTCGCGGGTGAGGGGGCGGTCGTACATGACGGCGGCGGGGTTCTGGTTGGCTCGGTTGCGGCAGGCGAGGGCGACGTTGAAGAGGTGGTCGCGGGTGGCGCCGTACTCGTGCATGTAGCGGCGGGTGAGCATGGCGATCTCGTCGGCGGGCCGGAGCAGCCCGAACGGGCGGGTCCACTGGGCGGGGGTGGGGAGCTGGACGGTGGTGTTGGTCCACGGGCGGGGGCCCGATCCGCGCTTGCGGGACCGCCAGGCGACGCCGACCGTGGCCTGCCCGCTCGCTATCGCGGCGGCGAGGTGCGCGACCGTGGCGCAGGAGCCGCCGCCCCCGTAGCCCACCTTGCTGAAGAAGGTCAGGTCACCGAGGCCGACCGCCTTGGCCAGCTCCACCTCGTCCGTCTCCTCCATGGTGAAGGAGGCCAGCGCGTCGACCTCGCCGGGGGCGATGCCGGCGTCGTCCAGGGCGGCGAGGACGGCCCGGCAGGCCAGGGTCTTCTCGTCCTCGTCGAGCCGTCTGGCGAAGGCGGTCTGCCCGATCCCGACGATGGCGGTGGCGTCCTTGACGCCCCTGAGACCGGCCATGTGCCCGCACCTCCACGGCTCTCGCCACTGGCTGACAGGCCGTCAGGCTACCGCTAATCTGACGGGCAGTCAGCTATGCGTCCGGGGAGGCCGGTTGTGCGCGGTGACAGGGCGTGGGGGACCGTTCCGGGGCTGGTGCGGGCGGCGGCGGAGCTGTTCGCGGACGTCGAGGCGGTGGTGGACGGCCGCACCCGGATCTCGTACGCCGAACTCGGCGCCCGGGTGGAGCGGGCGGCGGCCGCCTGCCTGGCCGCCGGTGTCGAGACGGGCGACCGGGTGGGCATCTGGGCGCCGAACTCCCTGGACTGGATCGTCGCGGCGCTGGGCGCGGTGTCGGCGGGCGGGGTGCTGGTCCCGCTGAACACCCGGTTCAAGGGCACCGAGGCGGCGGACGTGCTGCGCCGCAGCGGGGCCCGGCTGCTCTTCGTGACCGGGACGTTCCTGGGCACCTCGTACGTCGCGTCGCTGCGCAGGGCGGCCGGTGACGGGGACGCGGCCGGCCCCCTGCCGGGGCTGCCCGCGCTGCGGGACGTGGTGGTGCTGGCGGAGGACGCGCCGGCCGACTTCCGCACCTGGAAGGAGTTCCTGGCGGCCGGGGACGGGGTCGGGGCCGGTGAGACCGCCGCCCGCGCCGCCGAGCTGGACGGCGGCTGCCTCTCCGACATCGTCTTCACGTCCGGGACGACGGGCCGCCCCAAGGGCGCGATGATCAGTCACGCGCAGACCCTGAGGGCGTACGAGATCTGGGCGGACCTGGCGGGCCTGCGCACCGGCGACCGCTACCTGATCGTCAACCCCTTCTTCCACACCTTCGGTTACAAGGCCGGGGTGATCGCGTGCCTGATGCGCGGGGCGACGATGATCCCGCAGCCGGTGTTCGACGTGGAGACGGTCCTGGCGAACGTCGCCGCGGAGCGGGTGTCGGTGCTGCCCGGCCCGCCCACCCTCCACCAGTCGATCCTGGACCACCCGGCCAGGGACGCCCACGACCTCTCCGCCCTGCGGCTGGTGGTGACGGGCGCGGCCGTCGTACCGCTGCTGCTCGTCGAGCGGCTGCGCGGCGAACTCGGCGTCGGGACGGTGCTGACCGCCTACGGCCTCTCCGAGGCGAGCGGGATCGTGACGATGTGCCGCCGGGGCGACGACCCGACGGTGATCGCGTCGACGTCGGGGCGCGCGATACCCGGCACCGAGGTGCGGGTGGACGGGTCCGGGGAGGTGCTGGTCCGCGGCTTCAACGTGATGCGCGGCTACTACGAGGACCCGGCGGCGACGGCCGAGACCCTGACGGCGGACGGCTGGCTGCGCACCGGCGACGTCGGCGTCCTGGACCCGGCGGGCAACCTCCGCATCACCGACCGCCTCAAGGACATGTTCATCGTCGGCGGCTTCAACGCCTATCCGGCGGAGATAGAGCAACTGCTGGGCCTGCACCCGGACGTGGCGGACGTCGCCGTCGTCGGCGTCCCCGACGCCCGCCTCGGCGAGGTCGGCAAGGCGTTCGTGGTGCGGCGGCCGCGAGCGGTGCTCACCGCCGACGACCTGATCGCCTGGGCCCGCCGCGAGATGGCGAACTACAAGGTGCCGCGCACCGTGGAGTTCGTGGCGGAACTGCCGCGCAACGCGAGCGGGAAGGTGGTGAAGGGCAGGCTGCGGGCCGGTTAGCCGGGCGGCCGCCCCCGGACACACCACGGCCGCCCCCGGACACACCACGGCCGCGACGGCTCCCCCTCCGCGCCGCCGCGGCCGATCCCCGTCGGGTGTGGTCCTGTCAGGCGGTCTCGCCCGTGGCGTGGATGTTGTCGGCGTGGACGGTGTCCGTGCCGGCCTCCGCCGTCTCCTCGTCCGCCGCGAACGGGTTTCCCGTCGCCAGCGGCTCGCTCGTCGCGTGGATGTTCTCGGTGCCGACGGTCGTCCCGGGCTTGGTGCCCGTCGCGTGGATGTTGTCGGTGCTGTTGGTGTCGCTCATCTTCACTGCCTCCCCTGACAGTCGGTGCCTGGCATACCCACCGGTCCGGCGGCTCCCCCGAGGTCCGCCGGACCGGCGTCGTGACCGCTCACCGTAGTGCAACGGTCCAGGTCGTCCCGTCTGCCCCCCGACGCGGCGGAACGACCACCATGAGAGTGACGGACGGCGATAAACGAACGATGAACGTCCGCGCGCCGATGTCTGCCCGTCCGGCCGTGGGGCCGGCCGCCGTGCCCGTCCCGGCTACGCCATCGCGAGCGGCTGCAGGAGGGCACGGACCTGGTCCGCCTCCGGGGCGCCGAGCGCCTCGAACAGGTCCAGCGCCTCCCGCCAGCAGACCTGGGCCCGGCCGGGCTGCGCGATGCCGCTCAGCGCCTGTCCGAGGACGACCAGCACGTTGGCCCGCCGCCAGTCGCCGCCGATGCCGCGCAGCACGGTCAGCGCGGCCTCGGCGTTGGACGCGGCCTGCCCCGGATGCGCGGCGGCCAGGTCGGCCTCGGCGAGCCGGAACAGCGACATGCCCTCCCACAGGCGCTGGCGGCTGTCCCGGAACACCTCCAGGGCCTCCCGCAGCCGGGCCGTCGCCTCGGTGAGCGCCCCGTGCTTGGTCAGGGCGAGGCCGAGGGCGTAGCGGCCGTTGGCGCCCTTCAGGGCGTGCCCCATGGCGTCGTACATCTGCGTGCCCTGCCGGGCCAGCGTCACCGCGCTCTCCGTCCGCCCGGTGGCCAGGTGGATCCGGGAGAGGTTGCACAGGGCGCTCGCCTCGCCGGGGCGGTCGTCGCAGGCACGGAAGCTCTCGATCGCCTGGTTGAGATGGGCCTCGCCGTCGTCGTTGCGGCTCTGGTAGAGCGCGATCACCCCGAGGATGTTGGACGACCAGCAGCTCGCCAGCGGGTCGACGGAGGCGGTGGTCAGCTCGCGGGCCCGGCCGGCCTCCTCGTCGGCCAGGTCGAACCGGCCGGTGACGCTGTGCGCGTAGGCCAGCGTGATCAGGGCACGGGCCTCGGCGCGCGGGTCCTCGGCCCGGCGCGCCGCCGCGCACAGGGTGGCCGCGACCCCGGCGTACTCCTTGGAGTTGGTGCCGGACTCGGCCAGGTCCACGGCGGCCCACAGCACGTCGACGGCGCGCGCGAGGAGCCCCGAGTCCGCCGACTGCCGCACGCAGGCCAGCAGCGACACCGCCTCCGCGTACAGCCAGTCCTGCGCGCGGTGCCGGTCCGCGAAGACCAGCCCGGGGCGCTCGGGGGTGGCCAGGTGGTCCACCAGCCGGTCGCCGGGCCGTTCCAGGGCGTAGACGCCGGCGGCCGTCGCCAGGTAGAAGTCCAGCAGCCGGGAGAGCGCCGCGCCCCGTTCGCTGGGCGGCCACTCGTCCCGCTCCGCGCACGCACGCGCGTAGAGGCGGACGAGATCGTGGTAGCGGTAGCGGCCGGGGGCCGCGGACTCCAGCAGCGAGGTGTCGACGAGGGCCTCCAGGAGGTCCTCGGCGGCCTCCTGGGAGAGGTCCAGCATCGCGGCGGCCGCGGCCAGGGAGATGTCCGGGCCGTCGGCCAGGCCGAGGAGGCGGAACGCCCGCGCCTGGGCCGGGTCCAGGGCGCCGTAGCCCAGTTCGAAGGTCGCCTTCACCGCCAGGTCGCCGGCCTGCAGCTCGTCCAGCCGGCGCCGTTCGTCGGCGAGCTTGGCCGCGAGCACGGAGACCGTCCAGGTGCGGCGGCCCGCCAGCCGGGAGGCCGCGATGCGGATGGCGAGGGGGAGGAAGCCGCAGGCCGCGACCACGTCCAGGGCGGCATCGCGCTCGGCGGCCACCCGCTCCGCGCCGACGATCTTCGTGAACAGCTGCAACGCCTCGTCCGGGGACATCACGTCCAGGTCCACCAGGTGGGCGCCCGCCAGGTCGACCATCCGCACCCGGGAGGTCACCAGCGCCGCGCAGCCCTCCGTGCCCGGCAGCAGCGGCCGTACCTGCGCCGCGTCCCGCGCGTTGTCCAGCAGGACCAGCACCCGGCGCCCGTCCAGCACCGACCGGTACAGCGCCGCCCGCTCCTGAAGCGAGTCCGGGATCGCGGAGTCGGCCGTGCCCAGGGCCCGCAGGAAGGCGCCGAGCACCGTCTCCGGTTCGGCGGCCCGGGTGCCCGCGCCCTGGAGGTCCACGTACAACTGCCCGTCCGGGAAGGCGGACCGGGCCTGATGGGCCACGTGGACGGCGAGGGTCGTCTTGCCGACGCCGCCGATGCCCGCCAGCGCCGATACGGCCATCACCCGGCCCTCCGCCGAGGCCAGCACCTCGCTCAGCTCCTTGACGAAGGCCGACCGGCCGGTGAAGTCGGGCACCGTCGCGGGAAGTTGTGCGGGGCGGACGGGGGCGGGCGGGGTTTCCGGCGCGGGGGAGGAGGGCTCGGCCAGGGCCGGGTCTGCCTGGAGGATGCGCTGCTGCAGGTCGCGCAGGCCGGACCGCGGGTCGACGCCGAGCTCCTCGGCGAGCAGCCGGCGGGTGTCGGCGTACACCGCGAGGGCCTCCGCCTGACGGCCGCTGCGGTACAGGGCGAGCATGAGGAGTTCGCGCAGGCGCTCGCGCAGCGGGTGGGCCGCGGTGAGGGCGGTCAGCTCCGACACCGCCTCCGCATGGCAGCCCTGCTCCAGGTCCATGTCCAGGCGGGATTCCAGGAGTTGCAGCCGCCACTCCTCCAGCCGGGTGCGCTGGGCGTCGGCGTACGGGCCCGGCACCCCGGCCAGCGGTTCGCCGTCCCACAGGGCGAGCGCCCGGTTCAGCGCCTCCCGGGCCTGTCCCAGGTCACCGGCGCCACGCGCCTTGTCGGCCACCGCCACCAGGTCCTGGGCCGCCGCCACGTCCAGGGCGCCCTCGCCGAGTCCGCGCACCGCGTACCCGCCGGACTCGCTGACCAGGACCCCGGGGTCCAGGACCTTGCGCAGCCGGGACGCGTACGTGCGCACCGCCGCCAGCGCCTGCGACGGCGGCTCGGGACCCCACAGCGCGTCGATCAGCTCGGCCGCGGTCGCGGTCCGGCCCTCGCGGAGCAACAGGGCGGCCAGCAGGGCGCGTTGCTGTGGCGAGCCGGTGTTGAGCGGCTCCTGCTCGCGCCAGGCGCGCACCGGACCGAGCACACTGAAGCGCAGCCTCGCCGCCTCCGCCGAGGAGGAGGCGCGCCGCTGCTCCGGCACCCGCGGTCCACCGTCCATGCCCGTCCCCCTAGACATCCCGCCTCACCCCGTCAGTCTGCCTTGTCCGGGCGGGTCGCGTCAGCCGGGGGAGACACCGATCACAGGCCGGCACGCGGTGATCCACACGGTCTTCACGGCGCGCGGTCCGCCGCGAGCAGGGCGAGTTCGTGGCGGAACGACTCCGCGAGCAGGTCGGCGTCCTCGGCACCGGAGTTGGTGAACACGCTCAGGGTGTGGCCGCGGGCGCAGCCGCCCAGCGCGAAGGTGACCGTGTCGTCCGGCGGGATCATGGGAACCAGGGTGATCCGTCGCAGCGGGCGGCCGGCCAGGGTGCGGCCGGTCTCGCGCAGGTGGACGTAGGTACAGGCGGCGGGCGCGTAGGCGGGGGCGAACAGACGGGCGCGGGCGAGCGCCTGGGCCGGGCCGGGGAGGGCGGTGACGGCCGCCTCGAACAGTTTCTCCACCCGGCTCGGGGCGCGGACGACGGTGGTCAGCAGTCCGGCGCAGGCGGCCAGCCGGTCCGTGGGCGCCGACCGGTCCACCGGCGCGGCCAGCCGGACGTTGCAGAACGCGTTGCCGAGGAAGTCGCCCCGGTCGGCGGGGCGTTGGTCCACCGGGACGGACAGCCAGACCGGTGCGGCGCCGGGCGCCGAAGTGGAAGCGGTGAGCAGGCAGGAGCGCAGCACACCGGAAACGGCGGCCAGGAAGACGGTGTTGGTGGTCGCGCCGGGGTGCCGGCCCGCGGCCCGGACGAGGTCCGGCGGCAGGCGCAGCACCGCGTACGCGGCCCGCCGTTCGCCCTTGCGGGGCAGCGGCACCGCCAGGCCCGCGGTGAGCGGCCCGGGTTGGCCGCCGGGCGCGGCCGTCCGGCGCAGCTCGCCGGGACCGGCCGCCGCGGCACCGGCGTCCAGCGGACCGCAGCCGTCCAGGAGGGCACGCAGCAGACCGGTCACGGACCGGCCGTCGAGCAGGCTGTGGTGCATGCGGAACAGGAGGGTGAACTCGCCGTCCCCGGGGCCCTTGAGCAGGTGCAGGTTCCAGGGCGGCGCACCGCAGGGGAACGGGCGGTGGAACCAGTCCCGCACGGCGTCCTGGAGCGTCACCGGGCCGTCCGTGCCGACGACCTGCCCGGCGGGGTCGTGGCCGGCGGCCGGGGTCTCCCAGCGGTGCCGGCGCGACCATCCCGACAGCGGCCGCCGCTCGTCCCGCACCAACTGCCCGGCCAGCCGGGGCAGACCGGCCCACCGCTCCCGCACCCGTGCCCGCAGCTCGGCGAGACGGGGCGGCGGTCCGGTGAAGTCCAGCGCGATCCCGGCGTGGGGCGGGCCGAACGGCCAGCGGGCCATCCCCTCCTCCAGGAAGGGCAGCTGCGGTCCGGGCATGAGGCGGCTCCTGTGCGTGACGGGCGGGCGTTTCCCCCTGCCGCCCAACGCCCGCCCGCGACCCCCGGTCACGCCCGCCCGGTCAACCCGGCGCCCGGCACGTCACCACGAAGGGGTTGTTTCCGGCCCGTCGCCAGTCGCGTGCGGCGGGTCGGCGTCGTTGTACCGACGCCCGTCTCCCCACACCCACGGTCCCCGCGAACCGACGAGCGCCCCGACGCCGTTCAGGAACAGGAAACGCCCATCGTGCCTGGCACCAGCCCCACCGCCCTCTCCTCCGCGCCCGCGCGCCGCCGGGTGCGCCCGGCGCACATCGCCGTGGTCAACCTGCCGATGCAGGGGCATGTGAACCCGACCCTGGGAGTGGTGGCGGAGCTGGTGCGCCGGGGCCACCGGGTCACCTACGCCATCACCGAGGAGTTCACGCAGGCGGTGAAGGCGGCCGGCGCCGAACCCGTCGTCTACCCGGTGCGGAGCGACGGCTCGGACGCCCCCGAGCGCCTCGCCGAGGGCTTCGCCCGAGCCGTCCACGCCTCGCTCGGCTCGCTCCCCGCCCTGACCCGGGCGTACGCACAGGACCGCCCCGACCTGGTCCTCTACGACGTCTACGGCTTCGCGGGCCTGCTGCTCGGCGCCCAGTGGGGGGTGCCGACCGTGCTGTGCTCGCCCACGCACATGGTCTACGACGGCCTGTTCCCCGAGTTCTTCGACGGCGCCGGCGGCCTCGCCGAACTCCCCGGGTACGACGCCCTCGCCGCCGCCTTCGCCGAGCGTGGCCTCGACCCCGCCCGCATCCACGAGGTCGAGCGCCCCGGGCGGGCCGTCGCCTTCCTGCCCCGCCCCTTCCAGCGCCGCGCGGACACGGTCGCCGCCGGCCGCGTCGCCTATGTCGGCCCCGCCCTCGGCGACCGCTCCTACCAGGGGTCCTGGCGGCCGCCCCGCCCCGACCGGCCGGTGTACCTGGTCTCCCTCGGCTCGCAGTTCACCCGGCGGCCCGAGTTCTACCGGGCCTGTGTCGAGGCCTTCGGGGACCTCCGGGCGCACGTCGTGATGGCCGTCGGCCCGGACGTCACCCCGGACCTGCTCGGCCCGCTCCCGGACCACGTCGAGGTGCACGCGCACGTGCCGCAGCTGGCCGTGCTCGCCCACGCGTCCGTCTTCGTCACCCACGCCGGGATGGGCGGCACCATGGAGGCGGTCCAGCACGGGGTGCCGATGGTGGCGATCCCGCAGATGGCCGAGCAGCGCGTCAACGCCGGCCGGATCGAGGACCTCGGTCTGGGCGTGCACCTGCCGCGCGAGCAGGTCACCGTGGGGGCGCTGCGGGAGGCCGTGCTGCGGGTGGCGCAGGACCCGGCCGTACGCGCCGGCCTCACCGCCCTGCGCACGGAACTCGCCCGTTCCGGCGGCGCCCCGGCCGCCGCGGACCTCGTCGAGGACACCCTGGAAACGCAACAGCCGACCACCGGACAGCCCGGCCCCGCACCTCGGAAAGCCGCCCGTCCCGACACCGGACACCCCGGGGCCGCCGGGCAGGATGCCGGGCAGTCCGGGGTCGCCGGGCTGGAAGCCGGGCAGCGCGCGGCCGTCCGGCTCGATGCCGTGGAGTACGGAGCCGCTCGATGAGCCACGCGACCCTGGCGGCTGTGGAGAGCCTCGCGGCCGCCGCCCCTGCGCACCCCCACGGCCCGCACCCCCACGGCCCGCACCTCTACAGCCGTCCGGTCCGGATGAGCGATCTGGACCCGATGAACCACGTGAACAACGTCCGCCTCCTGGAGATGATCCAGGACGCCCACGTGGACCTCTTCTACCTCCAGCACGGCCACTCCGGTCAGGCCGTCCGCGTCCGGGTCATCTACGCCCGCCACGAACTCGACTACACCGAGGCCCTCGACCTCCGCCCGGAACCGGCGGTCATCAGCACCACCGTGAGCGCGGTCCGCCGCTCCTCCTTCCGGCTGACCAGCCGGATCACCCGCGGCGACCAGGTGTTCTGCACCTGCGTGAGCACCTGCGTCGCCTACGACCCGGCCGCCCGCCGCACCCGCAGGCTGGAGGACGACGAGCTGGCCGTCCTGGCGAGGCACGCGACCTGCGACTGCCGCACGTCCGCCTGACGAACCGTCATTCCACTAGCTGACGGTTCGTCAGATCGGCGCTACCGTGAGCGCCATGGACACCCAGGACGGCACCTTCCCGATGATCATCTCCGTCGACGACCACACCGTGGAGCCGCCGGACGTCTGGCAGTCCCGCCTCCCGAAGAAGTACCTGGACGCCGGCCCGCGCATAGTCCGGGCCCCGCTGCGGGAGATGAGCTTCCTCGGCGGCCGATTCAAGCCCGTCATGGGCGAGCCGGGCGAGGACGGCCCCATCGGCGACTGGTGGGTCTACGAGGACCTGCACCGCCCCCTCACCCGCCTCGACACGGCCGTCGGCTACTCCCGCGACGAGATCAAGCTCGAAGTGATCACGTACGAGCAGATGCGGGCGGGGTCGTACGACGTCCCGCAGCGGCTCGCCGACATGGACGTCAACCACGTCCAGTCCGCACTCTGCTTCCCGACCTTCCCCCGCTTCTGCGGGCAGACCTTCACCGAGGCCCAGGACCGCGAGCTGGCGCTGCTCTGTGTCCAGGCCTACAACGACTGGATGGTGGAGGAGTGGTGCGGCCCGCTCGCCCGGGGCCGCCTGATACCCCTCACCCTCATCCCCCTCTGGGACGCCGCTCTGGCCGCCGCCGAGGTCCGCCGCAACGCGGCCCGCGGCGTGCGCGCCGTCGCCTTCTCCGAGATACCCCCGCACCTGGGGCTGCCCTCCGTCCACACCGACGACTGGGACCCCTTCCTCGCCGCCTGCGACGAGACCGGCACGGTCGTCGCCATGCACATCGGCTCCAGCAGCCGGATGCCCTCCACCTCCGCCGACGCCCCGCCCGCCGTCGGCTCCACCATCACCTTCGCCAACTGCTGCTTCTCGATGGTCGACTGGCTGATGAGCGGCAAGTTCGAGCGCTTCCCGAACCTGAAGGTGATGTACGCGGAGGGCCAGATCGGCTGGATCCCCTACATCCTGGAGCGCGCCGACGTCGTCTGGGAGGAGAACCGCGCCTGGGGCGGCGTCGCCGACAAGGTCACCCGCCCGCCCTCCGAACTCTTCGCCGAGCACGTCCACGGCTGCTTCTTCGACGACGCCTTCGGCCTGCGCAGCCTCGACGCCATCGGCCTCGGCAACGTCCTGTACGAGACCGACTACCCGCACTCCGACTCCACCTGGCCCAAGTCGAGGGAGGTCGGCGAGGCGCAGATGGGGCATCTGGCGCCGGACGTGGTGGAGCGGATCGTCCGCGGCAACGCGATCGACCTGCTGGGGCTGACGGAGGACGGCCTGTGGCCCGGAGCCGCCGGTTAACGGGCGGGAAATTCCGAGCCGCTTCCAGGGCAACCCCGGCGCGGTCGGGACAGTCGTACCGGGAGACGGCGCGAGGATTCTGACTCCTTCCGTTGGTCCACCGTTTTCTCGTCAGCGGAAGTTGGGTCACACATGGGCAAGCACAGGTTTGGTTCCCGCCTCGGTCTCGTGGCCGCCCTGGCCGTCGCCGGGGCGGTCGTCGGACCCGTGAGCGCGCACGCGGCCGGTACGCAGTCGGCCGGCGCCCAGAGCGTGCGCGCCGACTTCAACGGTGACGGCTACGCGGACCTCGCCGTCGCCGCCTCCTGGGGCAAGGTCGGCGGGCACGCCCGCGCCGGGTACGTGAGCGTCGTGTACGGCTCCCCGAAGGGGCTGGACACCACGCACCGGCAGCTCATCAGCCAGAACACGGCGGGCATACCCGGCACCGCCGAGGCCCAGGACTACTTCGGCTCCGGCCTCGCCCTCGGCGACCTGGACGGCGACGGCTACACGGACCTGGTCGTCGGCGCGGGCGGCGAGGACGTCGGTACCGTGCAGAACGCGGGCACGCTGACCGTCGTCTGGGGCGGGAAGAGAGGGCTGTCCGGCGGCGAGGTCGTGGCGACCGGTGCCGAGGGTGACCGGGTCGACCCTTCGCACCCCGCCGTGGGCGACTTCGACGGTGACGGTCACCTCGACGTGGCCATGACGACCCGGCTGCTGAAGGGGCCGTTCACCCGCACCACCGGTGCCGCGCACTCCGGTGGTCTCTCCTTCGACCTGGACTACGCCACCGACGACGTCGCCGCCGGAGACGTCGACCACGACGGCATCACCGACCTGGTCGGACTCGTCCACTACTTCGGCGAGGACGGGGAGCCCGAGCTCTACAGCGTGTCCTACCTGCACGGCACCAGGCAGGGTTTCGACGCCCCGGTCATCCTGAAGAAGGGCGGCGGCGGCCGGGTCCCCGGCGGCTCCAGCCTCGGCATCGGCGACGTGAACAAGGACGGCTACGCGGACCTCGTCATCGGGCGTCCCCTCGACGGCTCCGGGGAGACCCGGGCCGGCTCGGATCGCATCGGTGGCCAGGTCGGCGTCCTGTACGGCTCGGCGGCCGGGCCCGACACCTCCCGTACGACGATCATCGACCAGAACACGGCCGGCGTGCCCGGCACCTCCGAGCGCGGTGACGGCTTCGGCTGGGGCATCTCCGTCGCCGACGTCAACGGCGACGGCTACGCGGACGTCGCCGTCGGCTCCCCGAACGAGGGCATCGGCAAGGCCGCCTCGGCGGGCGCGGTGACCGTGCTGCGCGGTGGCAAGCGCGGGCTGACCGGCGCCGGTGCCGTGTCCTTCAACCAGAACACCGCAGGTGTCCCCGGTACCGCCGAGCGGAACGACTTCTTCGGCAGTCACACCGCGCTCGTCGACACCGACAACGACGGCCGCGCCGACCTGTACGTCGGCGCCCCCGGCGAGAACGCCTTCGACGGCGCCGTCTGGGCGTTCCGGTCCACCACCGCCGGCCCGACGGCCTCGGGTGCGGTCGCGTTCGGGCCCGTCACCCTCGGCGCGCCCGTCACCGACGCCAACTTCGGCGACGACTTCGCCCGCTGACACCCGACGCGCGACCCGGGCGACTCGGGCGGCCCCGGCGGACAGATTTCCGCCGGGGCCGCCTCTTGTCTGACGAAGCGTCAGCTACGACGATGTGCCCCAGCGGTCGTCATCTGACGTACCGTCAGTCATTGCTGAGGGGGTCGTCGTGCCCGTCCCGCCCGGGGAAAGCCTCGCCTACGGCATCCAGCTCCCCGTCCAGTCCCAGAGCACCATCTACGCCGAGGTCTGGGAGGCCGCCGCCTCTCCCGCCGACCTCGTCGCGATCGCCCGCGCAGCCGACCGCGCCGGGTTCGCGTACGTCGCCGCGTGCGACCACGTGGCCATTCCGCGTCGGCTGGCGGACGCCATGAGCACCGTCTGGTACGACCCGGTCGCCACCCTCGCCCACCTCGCCGCCGTCACCGAGCGCGTACGGCTGCTCAGCCACGTGGCCGTCGTCGGGCTTCGGCATCCGCTGCTGACCGCCAAGCAGTACGCCACCCTCGACCATCTGTCGGGCGGCCGCCTGGTCCTCGGCGTCGGGGCCGGCCACGTACGGGAGGAGTTCGAGGCGCTGGGGGTGGACTTCGGGCAGCGCGGAGCGGTGCTGGACGAGACGATCGACGCGTTGCGGGCGGCGCTGGGGGCGGACGAGTTCCCGTCCCATCACGGGAAGTTCTACGACTTCGAGGGGCTCGGGCAGCGGCCCCGGCCCGCGCAGGAACGGGTACCGGTGTGGGTCGGCGGGTCGTCGCCGGCCGCGGTACGGCGGGCCGCGCTCAAGGGCGACGGCTGGCTGCCGCAGGGCGACCCCAGGGACCGGCTCCCGGACCAGATCGCCCGGCTGCGACGGCTGCGCGAGGAGGCCGCCCGCGGCGGAGCCGCTCTTGGATGCGGCGAAGCGCCGATCACCATCGGCGCGATCACCGAACCGCTGTACGTCGGCACGCCGGACTGGGCGGTGGGCCGCCGCACGCTCACTGGGAGCCCCGAGTACCTCGCCGAGTCGCTGCGGGAGTACGGCGCGATGGGCGTGCACCAGATCCAGGTGCGGTTCCGCAGCCGGAGCCGGGCCGAACTCATCGACCAGATCGAGGCGTTCGGGGCGGACGTCGCGCCCCTTCTCACCTGAGGGAGTGGCATGGGCAAGCTGGACGGGCGGGTCGTCATCGTCACCGGGGCGGCGCGCGGACAGGGCGAGCAGGAGGCGCGGCTCTTCGTCGCGGAGGGCGCGCGGGTCGTCGTCGCCGATGTGCTGGACGACCAGGGCGAGGCCCTCGCCAAGGAGATCGGGGCGGCCTACGTCCACCTGGACGTGGGGGTGGAGGCAGAGTGGCAGGCCGCGGTGGCCGCCGCGAAGCGGGCGTACGGGCGCCTGGACGGTCTGGTGAACAACGCCGGCATCCTGCGCTTCAACGCGCTCGTGGACACGCCTCTCGACGAGTTCATGCAGGTCGTGCAGGTCAACCAGGTCGGCTGCTTCCTGGGCATGAAGACGGTGGCGCCCGAGCTGGACGACGGCGGGACCATCGTCAACACCGCCTCCTACACCGCGCTGACCGGGATGGCGGCGGTCGGCACCTACGCCGCCACCAAGCACGCGGTGCTCGGGCTGACCCGGGTCGCCGCGCTGGAGCTGGCCGCCCGGCGGATCCGCGTCAACGCGATCTGCCCCGGCGCCATCGACACCGCGATGTCCAACCCGGCCCGGCTGGACCCGGCCGCCGACCCCGCCGAGATGAGCCGCGCGCTGGACGAGCTGTACCGCAAGCTCGTGCCGCTGGGCCGGATCGGGCGGGCGGAGGAGGTGGCCAGGCTGGCGCTCTTCCTGACCTCGGACGACTCGTCGTACATCACCGGGCAGCCGTTCGTGATCGACGGAGGATGGCTGGCGGGGGTCAGCGTCATCTGACGGAGCGTCAGCTATTGACCTTTCTGACACTACGTCAGAAAGTCGTAGGACTCATAGGGACCACCCTGACTTGGGACGGTGAACCGCCTTGGAATTCGGGCTCTTCGTACAGGGATACGTGGGCAAGCGCGCCGAGACCGACCCCCTCGCCGAGCACAAGGCGCTGATGGAGGAGACCGAGTACGTCATCGAGGCGGACCGGTCCGGCTTCAAGTACGCCTGGGCCTCCGAGCACCACTTCCTGGAGGAGTACTCGCACCTGTCCGCGAACGACGTGTACCTGGGGTACCTGGCCCACGCCACCGAGCGGATCCACCTCGGCTCCGGGATCTTCAACCCCCTCGCCCAGGTCAACCACCCCGTCAAGGTGGCCGAGAAGGTCGCCATGCTCGACCATCTCACCGGCAACCGCTTCGAGTTCGGCAGCGGGCGCGGCGCAGGCTCCCACGAGATCCTCGGGTTCATCCCTGGTGTGACCGACATGAACTACACCAAGGAGATCTGGGAGGAGACCATCGCCGAGTTCCCCAAGATGTGGCTCCAGGACGAGTACGTCGGCTTCCAGGGCAAGCACTGGCAGCTGCCGCCGCGCAAGGTGCTGCCGAAGCCGTACGGCAAGTCGCACCCCGCGATGTGGTACGCGGCCGGGTCCCCGCCGTCGTACGCCATGGCGGCGCGGAAGGGGCTGGGCGTCCTGGGCTTCAGCATCCAGAAGGTCTCCGACATGGAGTGGGTCCTGGAGCAGTACAAGACGGCGATAGTGAACGCCGAGCCGGTCGGGGACTTCGTCAACGACAACGTGATGGTGACCACGACCGCGATCTGCGCGCCCACGCACGACGAGGCGATCCGCATCGCGGCGTCCGGCGGGCTGCACTACCTGCCCTCGCTGGTGTTCCGGTACCACGACACGTTCCCGCGGCCCGAGGGGTTCCCGGAGTGGCCGGAGACGCTGCCCGAGTACACGCCGGAGTTCGTGGAGCTGCTGGTCGAGGAGGAGCTGCTGATCTGCGGCGACCCCGACGAGGTGCTGCGGCAGTGCAAGCGGTGGGAGCAGGCCGGGGCGGACCAGTTGAGCTTCGGACTGCCGGTGGGGGTGCCGAAGGAGGAGACGCTGCAGACGATCAGGCTGATCGGGGAGCACGTGATTCCGAAGATCGACACGGATCCCGTTCACCGGACGACGCGGTTCCGGGAAGCCGCCTGAGGCCGTACGGCGGCTGCGGGTGTGTGGGGGCTGGTCGCGCCCACGCGGCGGAGCCGCACATTGTTACCGCCCCGCGCCCCTTTGGGTGGGACGAGTCCCCTCAGCTGAAAGGGAGCCCCATGCTTGATCATGTCATCAAGGGCGCGACCGTCGTCGACGGGACCGGCGCGCCCGCCTGCACCGCCGACGTCGGGATACGCGACGGCCGGATCGCCGTCATCGGCACCGTCACCGAGGAATCCCGTACCAGCGAGGACGCCGGCGGGCTCGTGCTCGCCCCCGGGTTCGTCGATCCGCACACGCACTACGACGCGCAGCTCTTCTGGGACCCGTACGCCACCCCCTCCCTCAACCACGGGGTGACGACGGTCGCCGCCGGCAACTGCGGGTTCACGCTCGCGCCGCTGCACCCGGGGCGTCCCGAGGACGCCGACTACACGCGGCGCATGATGTCCAAGGTCGAGGGCATGTCCCTGGTCGCCCTGGAGGAGGGGGCGCCCTGGAACTGGAGCTCGTTCGGGGAGTACCTGGACGCGCTCGAAGGACGGATCGCCGTCAACGCCGGGTTCATGGTGGGGCACTGCGCGCTGCGCCGGTACGTGATGGGGCCGGACGCGGTCGGCGGGCAGCCGAGCGAGGCGCAGCTCACGGAGATCGTGCGGCTGCTGCACGAGGCCATGGACGCGGGGGCGTGGGGGTTCTCCACCACCCAGTCCAGCACGCACTCCGACGGGGACGGGCGGCCGGTCGCGTCCCGGCACGCGCTCCCCGCCGAGCTGCTGGCCCTGTCGCGGGCCGTGGGGGAGCACGAGGGGACGCAGATCGAGGCGATCGTGGCCGGGTGCCTCGACCAGTTCAGCGACGCCGAGATCGAGCTGTTCGCCGAGATGAGCGCGGTGGCCGGACGCCCCCTGAACTGGAACGTGCTGACCGTGGACGCCGCCGTGCCCGAGCGGGTGCCCCGGCAGCTGCAGGCCAGTGAGCGGGCCCGGAAGGCGGGCGGCAGGGTCGTGGCGCTGACCATGCCCATCCTCACGCCCATGAACATGTCGCTGGGGACCTTCTGCGCGCTGAACCTGATCCCCGGGTGGGGGCCGATCCTCGGGCTGCCGGTACCGGAGCGGATCGAGAAGCTGCGCGATCCGGACGTACGGGCCGAGATGCTGGCGCGCGCCCGGTCCAAGGAGGCCGGGGTCTTCCGGCGGCTCGCGAACTTCGGGCGGTACGTGATCGGGGACACGTACAGCGAGGCGAACGCCGGACTGTCCGGCCGGGTGGTGCGTGACATAGCACAGGAGCGGGGTCAGGACCCCTTCCACACCCTGGTCGAGATCTGCGCCGCCGACGACCTCCGCACCGTCCTGTGGCCCATGCCCACCGACAACGACCCGGCCTCCTGGGCGCTGCGCGCCGAGACCTGGCAGCACGAGGACGTCCTGCTCGGCGGGTCCGACGCGGGGGCGCACCTGGACCGGATGTGCGGGGCGCCGTACACCACCCGCTTCATCGGGGACTGCCTGCGCGGCCGCAAGCTGGTCGGCCTGGAACAGGCCGTGAAGATGCTCACCGACGACCCCGCCCGGCTCTTCGGGCTGCGGGAACGGGGGCGGATCGCGGAGGGCTTCCATGCCGACCTGGTGCTCTTCGACCCGGAGCGGATCGCCGCCGGCCAGGCCACCCTGGTGCACGACCTGCCGGGAGACAGCCCGCGCCTGGACGCGAAGGCGATCGGCGTGCGGGCGGTCTGGGTCAACGGCGTCGAGGCCATCCGCGACGACGTGGTGAGCGGGGCCGTACCGGGGAAGGTGCTGCGGTCCGGGCGGGACACCAGGACGGTGAGCACCCGGTGAGCGAGGCGGGCGACGCGGCGGCCGGGCAGCGGCTGTTCGTCGGGGGCCGGTGGGTGGTGCCCGACGAGGGGTACTACGAGGTCGTCGACCCGGCGACCGAGGAGACCGTGGGCCGGGCCCCCGAGGCCTCCCGCGACCAGGTGCTGGCCGCCTGCGCGGCCGCCCGGGAGGCCCTGGACGGCTGGTCGCGGACGCCGGCGGGGGAGCGGGCGGCGGTGCTCGGCCGGGCCGCCGACCTCATCCGCGGGCGGCTCGGCGCGTACGCGGACCTCGCCCGCGCCGAGACCGGCGCGACCACCGGCACCGCCCGCGCGATGCAGGTCGGGGTGGCCGCGGCCCGGTTCCGCCGGTACGCCACCGTGGAACCGGCCGAGTGGGCGATCCCGCCGCAGATCAACGAGGCCGGGCCGATGGGGAGGGCCGGGGTGATGGGCGCGCTCGCCGTGCGCCAGCCGGTCGGCGTGGTCAGCTGCATCACCTCGTACAACAACCCCTGGGCCAACCCGGCGGGCAAGATCGCGCCCGCCCTGGCGATGGGCAACACCGTGGTGGTGAAACCCGCGCCACAGGACCCGCTCTCCGTGTACCGGATGGCGGAGGCCCTGGAGGCGGCGGGGGCGCCGGCCGGGGTGGTGAACGTCGTCTCCGGCCGGTCGACCGGTGTCGGTGAGGCGGCCGTGGCCTCTCCCGACGTCGACATGGTGAGCTTCACCGGGTCCACGGCCGTCGGGCAGCGCATCGCCGAGGTGTGCGGGCGCGACATGAAACGGCAGTTGATGGAGCTGGGCGGCAAGGGCGCGGCGGTCGTCTTCGAGGACGCGGACGTCGGCTCGGCGGTGGCGGGCATCGGCACCACCTTCTCCTTCTACAGCGGGCAGATCTGCACCGCGCCCACACGGGTGCTGGTGCAGCGCGGCCTCTACGACCGCCTGGTCACCGAACTCGCCGCCTACGCGGGCCGGTTGACGGTCGGCGACCCGGCCGCCCCCGGCACGGTGGTCGGCCCGGTGATCAGCGCCGCACACCGCTCGCGCGTCGAGTCGTACGTCGAACTCGGCCGCAAGGAAGGGGCGACGGTGGTGACCGGCGGCGAACGCCCGCCTCTGGAACGGGGGTTCTACGTCGCCCCCACCCTTCTCGCCGACTGCACGAACGACATGCGGGTGGCGCGGGAGGAGATCTTCGGCCCCGTCGTCTCCGTCGTCCCCTTCGACGACGAGGAGGAGGGCGTCGCCCTCGCCAACGACTCCGAATTCGGCCTCATCGACTACGTCTGGTCCGGGGACGTGGCCCGTGCCTTCCGGGTGGCCCGGCGGCTGCGGGCGGGCGGCGTCGGGATCAACACGGTGGGCCGGAACATGGAGGCGCCGTTCGGGGGCTTCAAGAAGAGCGGGGTCGGCCGGGACGTGGGCTCCTACGCCCTGCACGCCTACAGCGAGGTGCAGGCGATCGTCTGGCCCGGCTGAGGTGACAACAGGGGCCTTCCGCCTGCCCCTTGGGGCGGCGAGGTGTCCCGTGCGGGCAGAGATCGTGAAACCGGCCCCGGAGCGGGTGGCGGAACCGTAACGTCCGGACTCGACAAGGGAGACGGCCGGTTTCCGAGTCCTCGACGTCCGGCCGCGCTCCCTTCCCGGAACACGCACGACATCCTTGGAGCCCACTCCATGAAGCTCGCCAAGAAGATCGCCCTGACCACCACGGCCGTCGCCGCCACCGCGGCCGCCACGGTGCTGGGCACGACCGCCGTCCAGGCCTACTCCGCGAAGCCCGCCCACCTCCCCGCCGTGCACGCTCCCGCCGCGCTCGCGGTGCCCGACGGCAACAGGCTGACCGGCGTGTACGCCGCGCACGGCGTGCAGACCTACACCTGCACCGACGGTGCCTGGAAGCTCCTGGAGCCGGCCGCCACCCTCTCCGACAAGCGGGACCGCGCCCACCGCCCGGTCGCCCTGCACTCCCGTGGCCCGGTCTGGGTGTCCACCGTCGACGGCAGCGCGGTCAACGCCTCGGCGATCGCCAGCTCGCCCAAGGACGGCGCCGTCCCCGAACTCCTCCTGAAGGCCACGGCCACCCGCGGCGCCGGCACGTTCGAGGGCGTCACCTACGTCCAGCGCCTGGACACGGAGGGCGGCGTGGCCCCGTCCGCCGCCTGCACCGGCACGGACCAGATCTCGGTGCCGTACGCGGCGACGTACGCGTTCTACAAGGCCGCCAGCTGAACGTCCTCACGGCAGCAGGGTGACCGCCGCGCACCGGGCGAGTTCGAAGAAACTCCTCCGGTGCGCGCGCCGGGTGAGCCGCCCGGTGGAGATGGCTCAGGAGGCGGACGGCTCGATCTCCCCCGCGAAGACGATGATCTGGTCGATGAGGCTCCGCCGCAGGTGGACGACGTCCGTTCCGGTCAGCCGGGGGCCTCCGTCAGGCGTGGTGAAGACCCACTGGTACCGGGCCCACTCGTCCGGCATGTCCACCCCTGAGCAGCGCACCATCCTGCCGGTCCCCGCCGGGTGGCGCCGGATGTCCAGCACGAACCGCTCGACCGCCGCGATTCCCTCGCTGCGGCCGAGCGGCCCCCAGAAGACCACGTCGGAGGTGAGGGCCTGGGAGAGCAGGGCAGTCACATAGCTGTCGTCCGAGGCGTTGAACGCGGCGATGAACGTGTCGATCGCGGAGCGTGCGGTCTCTTCCTGCATGCCCCAGTAATACCAGCCGTTTCGCGTGCGCTCGTCCCACGATCCGCCTTCCGGTCACGGTGCACCGTCCCGGCCACGGCCCTAGTCCGTGAGATCGACCCGGACCGTCAGCAGCTGTGTGCCCAGCGCCTTCACCGCGGCGCTGTTGCCCTTGGGCAGGGTGCGCAGGCGGGCGACCGGGTCGTCGTCGGGGAGCAGGTGGGCGGTGCCGTGGTGCCACCGCCCGCCGATCCGCACCCGCACCCGCGGATCGGCCTGGATGTTCCGCACGTACTGGGACTTCGTCCCGAACTCCGACACCAGCCAGAACGAGTCCCCGACCCGCCGCCCGCCCAACGGCGTCCGCCGGGCCTGCCCGGAGACCCGCCCGGTGGTCTCCAGCAGCGTCTGGAAGGGCATGAGCCGGGTCAACGGGTTCGCGACGTGCCGCTGAAAGGCGGTGGTGATCCGGAATCTGCGGTCGGACATGCTGCTCCTCGGCCTGTCTGCTCTGCTCGGCTACTGCTTTCTGCGGCGGATGCCTACGCCCCGCACCAGCCCGGCGGGTTGACGTACTCACCGCAGAAGGGTTCGGCGGGGCCGTAGTAGTCGCCGATGCCGTCTACGACGATCGCATCATGAGCCTTGTCATACCGCATCGAGACGGTGCCCACCGGGATTCGTTTCGGGTTGTTGGTGCGCGTGATGCGCCCGGTCGCGCTGGTGCCGGAGATACGGGTCAGCGTGCCGGTCACGGTCGCGCCGGGTGTTTTCGCGGGGCAGGCGGTGGAGCTCGACGAGCACTGGTGGTAGTCCTCCGTTGTGATGGTGAAGCTGTGGTCGGGTCTGATGTCGAGCGAGGCGGTGTGTCGTTCCCAGGTCCCGACGAATCTGAAGTGTCGCCGTACGGCCGGAGCGGGTGATGTCGGAGAAGCCGACGTCGGAGCAGGTGACAACGAGGAGGGGGCAGGGGACGCGGTCGGCGGATTCGGCGCGGACAACAGCAGGCGCATGCCGACGAAGACGGCCGCGGTCACCGACACGCAGAACAGGGCGAGGAGCCAGGGGCGTGAGCCGCGGTCGGAGGTGATCGTCATCGACGTCACCTTGACGCCGTAGGAACGTGGGAGACACCTGGGCTGCTTGTCGTGTTCGGCCAGTTGAGGCTGGTCAGCCCCGCAGATGAGGTCGTGCGGAAGTCCCTGCCGTGGTCTTTGATCAGGGTATGACCGGTGTGCGTGCCGTCCACCCAGTCCAGTTCCGCGTACCAGGTGCAGTCGCATCCGGTCGTCAGCACCGTGATCATCAGGGGCTCGGGGTCGTCCGCCGTCACCTTGTAGGGAAACTCGATCGCGTCGGCCCGGACGTCCTTCGGCAACCGGGCGCTTGGAACCCAGTAGGGCGCCGCCGAGCCGAGGTCGACCTCGCCGTACCGGTAGGTGCCCCCGCCCCCGCATCCCGAGAAATAGTTCTGCACCACGCCCTTGAGCGGTGGTCTTCGGCTCTTCACATGGAACTTCAGAGCAGTCAGCAGCACCGCGTGGTCGACTTGCCCCGTCGCCCAGACGTTGAGCACGACCGGGTCCGCCGTCACCGCCCCGAACGCCGCCGGATCCTCGTCCCAGGTGTGCCCGTCGTGGCGCGTTCCCTGCTGCGGGTGGACCGTGGCCCGGGAAGCGGGGAACGGGAAAACCCATCCCTCTCCGTCACAGCCCATGCCCTGGTCGTAGCCCAGTGCGAGCTCGGGACCGATCTTCGCCGCCGAATCCCCGCTGTTCCCGTACACACTGCGGTAGATGGCGTCGGTGGCTCCGTGCTCGGCTGTGGTGGCCAGGTCGCTGACGACGGCACCGACGGCGCCCGCCAGGGCCGACACCACGGTGGCGGTGCCCCAGACCCGTAACCGACTTGCCCGGGGACGCGTGGTGCCCCCCGAGCGCTGGGCCGTCGAGCGCCGCCGACGCAAGGAGCGGTTGGTCGTACTGCCTGCGGGTCTCGGTCTCGCCGACATCACGTCACAGGGCTCCTAACCGACCTCGTGCGACCAGGGTGAACCGTTGCGCGCCCGTACGATTCCCTTGCTATGGCAGCTCGACACCTTGAACGGTCGGTCGTGCATGTGAGGAGCCCGCCGGCTCACTGCGCATCGCGGACTTGACCAGGTCGAGCAGCGCGGTGAACGCCGTGGCGCCGACGGTGAGGACGCTCCGGGGCGGATCGGCGTCGGCTATGCGGACGAGGGCGGGGGAGCCGGGGGCGGTGGATATGTGGACGCAGGCGTCGCCTTCCTGGCAGTAGGACGACTTCTGCCAGCGGTGCGAGGTCATGTCGGCTCCTTCACAGGGACTTGGCGATCGAGTGGATCAGATCCCGGGACTTCGTGGTGCTGAGGGCGATGTCCTCGACCACGTCGAGCAGGTTCCGGTACTTGTCCAGCAGGGCCTCGGCATCGAGCAGGACCGGGCCGTGGAACTGGTCGAGCTGTGCGGTGTCGAGCTGCGGGACCGGGCCGTACAGGTAGTTGATGGACTGGCCCGAGCCGGGGAACGCGCCGACGTCGAACGGGAGCACGCGGATGGTGATGTGCTCCAGCTCGCTCATGTCGAGCAGATGCTGCAACTGGGCGCGGGCCACGTTCCGGCCGCCGACGCGCATGTGCAGGGCGGCCTCGTGCACGGTCGTGCGGTACGGCGTGGGGTCGGCGCCGTACAGCACCCCCTGCCGTTTGACGCGGTGCGAGACGCGGTGCTCGACCTCGGGCGGGGTGGGTGCGGGGATGACGTGCTGGAAGATCTCACGCGCGTGTTCGGCGGTCTGGAGCAGGCCCGGCATGTGGGAGGTGTACGCGGTCCGTACGGCGATGGCGTGGTGCTCCAGCTCCGCAAGGTCGAGGAACCCTGACGGCAGTACCTCGCGGTAGGTCTCCCACCAGCCGAGCGTCCTGTCGGTGGCCAGGTCGACGAGGGCTTCGACGAACGCCTGGTCCGGGCACGAGTAGATGCCAGCCAGGGCCCGGATGCGCTCGGCGCTCACCCCGAACCGGCCCGACTCCACGTTGCTGAGCTGGCCCTGGCCCATGCCGAGCGCCCGAGCCGCCTCGGTGGCCGTCATACCCGCGCGTTCGCGCATCTTGCGCAGCTCGACGGCGACGCGGACACGGCGGGACGTGAGCGGCGGTCTTGCGGGCATGTGTGCTTCTCCTGAACGTCTGTTCCGGTGGCGGATCACTCACGCGAGGGAAAGCGGGGCGAAGTATCCCCATGACCCGCAAATGTCATTTGCGGAGCCCTATCGTCGGTCTCAGGCGCCACGCCTGGAAGCGCACCGTGGGACGCCGCGGCACAGACACCAGGCACCCGTCGAACTCCCCTCACGGACCGGAGACTTCCCCTTGGCCACCGTATCCCCGTCCTGGGCGTACACCCTGCACCTTCCGCACGATCCGCGCGCACCGCGTATCGCCCGGGGCGCCCTGAGACTGATCCTCGCCGGGCACGGGATGCCCGAGCTGACCCCCACCGCGGAGCTCGTGGCGGCGGAACTGCTGGCCAACGCGCACTGCCACACGAAGGGGCCGTACGCCCTCCGGCTCCGCGCGGCCGACCACGGCCGCCTCCGCGTGACCGTATGGGACACGGACCCCCATCTCCCGCCCGGCTTCTCGACCGCCCCCGCCCCGCCGCCCCCGCCCGACGCCGAGCACGGCCGCGGCCTGCCCCTGGTACGGGCCTGCGCGGACAGGTGGGGCGCGTCGGTACTCCGTGAACTGGGCACGTCGAAGGGCGGCAAGCTGCTGTGGGCGGAGTGCGGAGCCGGGGCGGCGGCGTGGTGACCAGGGCCATACTGGGAGCTGGAGCGATGTCCGTCCCTCAGGAGCTGATCATGAGCGCACAGCCCGAGCACGGCTGGGGAGCGATGCCCCTCCCGGAGATCCGGACCGTGGACGACCTGCGCAGCGCGCTCAGCCGCTACGGCTTCCCGGGCGATCGCGAGCGCTTCGAAGTGGAGCTGGCCACTGCCGTAGGAGCTTCTCCGACCAACGACTTCGCCGGTGCCGCGGCGGTGGTGCGGGCCTATCGGCACAGGGTGCTGATCAGGAACTCGGCCGAGATCATGACGGCCCTGGAAGACGCGCGAGCCGAAGGCGGCGGCGGGTGAAGGAAGTCCCTTTGGAAGAGGCCGAGCCCGCGAGGAAGGCGTTCGGTGACCTGACGGAGGGGGAGCGGGAAGTGGTCCGCGAGGCGCTCGCCGCCATCGCCCTGGATCCGGCGGTAGGCCGCGAGATCCCCGGGTGGCGGCCTCCGTCCGTGGAGTACACGTACACCACTCCGCTGGCCCGCGACTCCGCAGAGGCGATCACGGTCGTGTACACGCACACTCCGGGCATGGGCGTGACCGTCGTGTACTACTTCCGTGATCCGCAAGTCGTGGACTGAGCCCTTTCTCTCAGCTTGTCGTTCAACGGCCAGGGGCGAACTCCTGGCCGGGCCTTCTGTCAGGCGAGATGTTCTACCGGAGTCGGCCAGTGGCCGCGTGCGGAGAGGAGAAGGACCAGGGACGCGATGTTCCAGGCGTCGTCCTCGCCCCGGTGGTGGCGGCCTTCGAGGGGCAGCCCGGCGATCTCCAGGGCCTGGGCCATGCCGGGGCGCTTGCGCAGGCCGTACGCCTCGGTGAAGGCGGCCTTGGCGTTGGTGTGGCGGCGGTTGAAGGGATAGGGCGTCCGGGTCGCCTGGCACTGCCGGGTGAACTGGTGGCGGTCGTAGTCGCCCCAGCTGGCCCAGGGGCGGGCGCCCGCGTGGTGCTCGGCCGCCAGCAGCCGGCACGCCTCGGCGAAGCTGACTCCCCTGTCGACCTCGTGCTGGGTGAGGCCGGTCAGCTCCGTGCAGAACGCGCTGACCGCGGACCGGGCGGGCCGCACCAGGATCCGGTGCCGGGCCAGCCGCTCACCGGCCGCCAGGTCGACGACGGTCAGCCCGACCTCGATGATCTCGCTGACCTCGCCGGGCGGCGGGGAACCGGCCCAGCAGGTCGCCTCGACGTCCACGACGTTGACGAGCCCCGCGGGCCCGGTGCTGTCCATGAAGGGAAGGGTAAGGAGGTGCGGAGGCCCAGGCACCTGAGTTTCCGCGCGGATGACACGATGCCCCGGTGAGCTACTTTTATTATTACCGCATCGGTCCTGGCAACGACCGGCCGCGGCGTCCGCAGCCCAGGCCGGCCGAGCCCGGTGAGTGGCCGAAGCTGGAGGCCGCGCTCGCGGTGGTCAACCGTGATCTGACGGCGACGGTGCCGGGGCAGGAGCCGCTGATCCTGATGGTCGACCCGCCCTGGCAGACCCCTGCGCCGGGCGAGGTCGACCGGGGGCGGGTCCACGTGGCGATGCCGGACGGCCGCTGGCAGGGCAACCAGGTGAACGCGTACGACCCCCAGGAGGGGGACCCGCTGGAGCCGGACGACGAGGCGACGGTGCTGACCGTGGTCGCGGACGCGGCACAGGAGACCGTGGTGGAGCTGCTCTGGCAGGTCTGGCCGCTCTGCGGGGAGCACAAGCTCGGCATGCACGCACGTCCCGCGGGGACCTCCGGTGACTGGTACCCGGGCGCGACGGACGCGGGCGGGCCGCCGGTGTGGTGGTGCCGGGGCGGCCGGGACGGCGTCAGTCACGACGTCGCGCCGGTGGGGGAGTTGGCCGCCACCCTGCCGGGGAAGCGGCGGCGCGAGCTGCGGCGCGAGTTGCGGCGCACCGAGCGCGGACAGGGCGGCGGCCGCCGCTGAGCGCTTCGCGGCGGGAAGTGTCGCTGCCGTCGGCTCGCGCGACAGTCCCTGGGGGCGACCATGGTTCACCTCGCGACAGCGCGGACCAAAAGGGTCCCGATGTGGCCAGAGTGAGGCGCGTCAAGGACCTCTGCGTGGGCCGTGGCGAATCCGGCCCGGGTGAGCAGGCGCTCCCAGACGGCCGGACGGTAGCTGTAGCGGTAGGTGAACATCGCTCTGCCTGCGAAGCCCCCCTTGTACATGCCCTGCGGCCCGTACGCCCCAGGGATGGCCGGAGGCTGTGAGAAGACGAAGACGCCACCCGGGTTGAGCCGCCGGCGGACGAGCGGGAAGAGGCGACCCGGATCGGTGAACCAGGCCGCTCCGAAGATCGAGTAGACGGCGTCGTACGTGTCCTCGTGTGCGCTCAGGTACTCCAGCACCTCGGAACACACGAACTCCGCCCCTGTACGGCCCCACTTGGTGGTGATCTTCTCGACCATGACGGGAGACAGGTCGACACCGCGAGCGGAGATCCCACGCTGGGCGAGGTGGGCGAGGGCCCGGCCGGTGCCGCACCCGATCTCCAGGACGGCACGCGGGTTGCCGAGCAGTTCGGGGCCGGGCCCGTGACCGGCGTACTGGGTCCAGCAGAAGCCCGGCTCCGCGTCGTCCTTGAAAGCGGAAGCGGCGAAGGTGTCCCACAGCTCCGTCTCGGCGGCGATGTCGTGTTGTGCGGGCAATGCAGGTCCTTCGTCGAAAAGGCTGGGCCCGTGTCCGCCGGAGACCGAGGACAGGGGCCCAGCGTAGAACCGTTCAGTGGCTGTCGGGAACCTTGTTGTCGCACGGTGAGCAGTCCGTGCCGTCGATCGCCCACAGCTCGTCGTCGACCTCGAAGCCGATGGACTTCAGGAAGTCCGCCGTGCGCAGGCACAGGCCGTCGCGTCGGCGCTCGATGAACGGGGCGTGATGCTTGAAGCGGCCCTCGTTGTACACGTCACAGAGGGCCCACCACACCGGTGTGTCGAGGATGAGCTGGTGGACGCCGATGTCGACGAGCTTGCCCACACCGAGGTGGACCTCCGGGTGCTCCATGCAGCCGATGGTGTACATGACGGCATTGCCGAGAATGCGCTCGGCCATGTCGCGGACCATCGTGTGATCGCGGAGCAGCAGGGAGACCTCACGATCCCAGAGGGTCATGCCGCCGGTCAGCACGTTGATCGTCAGGTGCTTGATGTGGGGCTGGGCGGCGTTGAGGAGTTCTTTCGGGTCCCGGGTGCGGGTGCTGGCAGATCGGTCGAGCGTGACGGTCATCGACTACTCCTTCGATCCTTCGGAGAGGGGTCGTGCCTGGCGGTCATCCTCGGTCGGCCCGGTCACCGGAAGATGCCGCCGCTGCTGAACGAGTTCATGGCGCGGGTGCGGTCGGTCACTGCTCTCAGTCGCTCTTCGTCTGTGGCCCGCCGGACCTGAGCGGGATCGGCGTCCCATTCCCGACCACCGGCCACCGGGCGCAGCTGGACGTAGGGGCCTTCATGGCCCATCACGTAGCCGAGCAGGTCGCGGGCGGTGTCGACGACCAGGGAGCCGGCGGTTGGCTCTTCTCTGTTCAGGGCGGTTTTGAGCGCATCGACCGCCGCCTCAGTGTCGGTGGCGTCCTGCACGTTCTTCGGTGCCATGAAACGGACGCTAGAGCTGGGCAGTTCGTCGGCACTACGCGGTTTTCTCGCTTTTTCTCACCTTGTTGATTGTTTGGCTCGGGTTTTCTCGCAAAGGCGGCTGGACTCTATGGTCCCGGCCCCCGGGCCCGGCGATGCTGTGGTGATCGGTCAGGTCACCACGGAAGGGACGCAGGTCATGACCCGACGACTGCGCTTCAACGGCACAGGAAGCGGCGAGGGCGGCTGCCCTGCTGTGCACGAAGACCTCGACTCGGGCGAGATCATCGTGCACGGGCCACGCCTCACCGATCCCGAGGCCATCGCACGGCTCCAGCACCTGGGTACGGATGAGATCCCGATCGTGGTCCCGCGCAACACCCTGGTCGACTTCGGCCCGAAGGAGCGTGACCCGAGGCCGCGGATCATCGGTCTGGACCAGTTCGGCAAGCTCTTCGAGAGGTTCCAGCACAGTGCGTGGCACCTGGAGATGCGGAAGCGCTACGCTTCCGACGAATTCACCGACACGTACGCTCAGTTCGTCCGGGGCGAGACCCCCACCTGGGACCTCGACACCGAATGGAGCCGCACGATCCGTGCGAAGACCGATGACGGTGCCTACGTGGGGCGGGTCCGGATCGTCGACAGTCCGCCGACCACCGGTCAGCTGTATCTGCTCGCCCACGGCGACAAGAACGCGGCGTTGGGGGAGGACGTGCGCACCATGTGGCGGGAGGACGCCCAGCGGGTCCACCTGCCCGACGAGGATTTCTGGATCTTCGACGCGCACCTCGTCGCCCTCCTCGTCTTCGATGAAGATGACCACCTCACGGGCGCAGAGCTGATCACGGAACCGGCGGCCGTGAACCAGTACAACCGACTGCGGGACATCGCGTGGCACTACGCGGTCCCGTACAAGCAGTTCGCGGCGGACCTGGCCGCGAAGGAGGCGTAGAGCAGGTGTGGCCCGGTGAGCACGGACTACCAGAAGGCCCGCGAAGCCCTTGGGGCACGCCTGAGGGAGCTGCGGTTCTCGGCTGCTGACGGCCGTCTCACCGGGACCGCCCTGGCCGGAAAGCTCGGCTGGCCGGGCTCCAAGGTCTCCAAGCTGGAGCTGGGCAGGCAGACCGCCACTCCCGAGGACCTCAAGCAGTGGGCCGAGGCTTGCGGTCGGCCCGCCGCGTACGAGGAACTGCGCGCCCGGCTGGCGGGATTCGAGTCACACATCCGTTCGTGGCGGCGGCAGCTGGTCGCCGGACACAAGCCCGTACAGGACGCCCACAACGAGGCGCAGGCCGGCTCGAAGGTGCTGCGGGCCTGGGAGTCCTCGTGGATCGTCGGCATTCTGCAGACCCCCGACTACGCCCGTGCCGTCCTCACCCGCTTCGCCGATCTCCACCAGTCCCCGCGCGACATCGAGGCCGCCGTACGTTCGCGCGTCAAGCGGCAGGAACTGCTGTACGCCGGGGGCCGGAGCTATCACATCCTGCTCTGGGAGCCCGTGCTGCGCTCCCTGATCTGTTCGCCCTCGGTCCTCGCGGCCCAGCTCGACCGTCTGGCAGGCGTGATCGGTATGGACACCGTCGAGCTGGGCATCGTGCCGCTCGGGGCGCCCCTGAAGGTTCCGCCGGGGCATGGTTTCTGGATATACGACGATCGTGAGGTCGTCACCGAGACCTGGCACGCCGAACTCTGGCTCGACGACTCCGACACCCTCGCCCTCTACCTTCGCACCTGGAAGACCCTGCGCGAGTCCGCCGTCTACGGCACCGGTGCCCACAAGCTCATCAGCGCCGCCCGCCGTGCCCTGAACGCGTCCTGAAGGTCACCGCCCCAGGAAGATCGGGTTCGTCAGGGCCGCCAGGGCGCCGGGGACCGGGCCCGCTGCTGTTTCGTGGCGGATCTCGGCGCGGACGTAGGCGGCGTAGGAGGGGGTGGTCTGCCATTCGACCGTGCCCGAGCCGGTCACCGGGAGGGGGTCGGTGGTGAGCAGGACGCCCTCGTCGGTGATGAGGCGGACCGTGCAGCGGGGGACGCCGGAGGCCTCCAGGCGGACGGTCACCGGGGTGTCGGCGGCCACGGCGAGGCGTTCGCCGATGCCCGCGCGTTCGCCGCGCCCGCCCGTCGCCGTGAAGCTCAGCGTCACGTTCTTCGACTCGGCGATGTAGGAGCGGCCCGCGCGCAGACCCGCCTGGATCGCCTCGCGGGACAGGTCGTCGGCGAGGACGACGGTCTGGGGCGAGCCGACGGCGTCCGGGTCGCGGTGGGCGTCGCTGTTGCCCATGCCCGGCAGCCACCGCCGGTCGTTCCGTACCGAGGCGACGAGCGTCGCGTCCCAGGCGGCGAGGGCGACCTCGTCGTCCGGGGTGTACGGGCCGTTCCAGACCTCGACGGCGTCGGCCTCACCGAAACCGAACTTCCAGGCGCAGCCCACGCACGTGGCGTGCGGATGCGCCGGTACGACGAGGCCGCCGGCCTTGTGGATCTGCTGGGCGAAGTGGCCGAAGCGGTTGTCCCGGGCCCGGTAGCGCCAGTCGACGAAGGTGCCCGGGTCGGTGCCGAGGGCGACCACGTGGCCGTTGCGCGTCGTGATCTCCTCACCGAGCATGATCAGCAGGTCGTCGCCGGCCTGGTCCGCCCAGTGCGGGTGCGAGGAGTGCGTGTTGTGGTCCGAGGAGTTGATGAAGTCCAGGCCGGCGGCACGGGCCAGGGCCGCGATCTCGGCAGGAGTGCGGCGGCCGTCGGAGTACCAGGAGTGCAGGTGGCAGTCGCCGCGGTACCAGTCCCGGCCGCGGCCCTTGGCCCGGGAGGGCGGGTACACCGGGTGGGCGGGGGTGCCGGGTTCGCCGTAGGTGAGGGTGATCGTCAGCTCGTACGACAGGCCTTGCGGGGCCACCGTGTAGGGGCCGAGGGCGACGAACCAGGTGCCGGGGCGGACCGGGCCGGGGATGTAGCCGGGGGTGGCGTCGTCGGCGCGGACGAAGAACTCCGTGCGGGCCCCGCCGGACCAGCCCCGGAAGCCCTTGCCGCCCAGCTCGGTGCCGTGCTGGTCGAAGAGGCCGATGTCGAGCGCGTTGCCCGTGGTGCCGGCCGGCACACTCGGTCTGTCGTAGGTGTAGGCGACCTTGATCTCGCGTACGCCGGCGGGCACGTCCACCGGTACGTACACGAAGTCCGGGCAGCCGGGCGCCAGGGTGCCGCTCACGGTCCGGGTTTCCTGGTCCTGACCGTCCGCCGCTGCGAAGCTCACGCGTCCCAACGTAAGGGCTGCCGCCGCGCCCGTCACGAACAGCGCGCGTCTGCCGATGCCGTGCGTCTCCTCACACATGCCGGTGACTCTCCCCTCTCGATGTGAACTCCCTTGGAAGGGCAGGGAATCCACAGGCGTCCGTAGGTCATGTGCATGGCTCTGTGAAAGACGGAGGTGTGATGCCGACCAGTCGGTATGGACAGATCGAGCCGCCCCCGGTACAGATGGGGCATGCGCATAGCCGTCACGATCTTCCTCACCGACGAGACCATCGCCCCCGTCCGGCTCGCCCGTGAGCTGGAGGCACGCGGGTTCGCCGGGCTGTACCTGCCCGAGCACACGCACATCCCCGTCGAGCGGACCACCCCCTACCCGGCGGGCGGCGACCTGCCCCGCGAGTACGGCCGCACCCTCGACCCCTTCGTCGCCCTCGGCCAGGCCGCCGCCGTCACCGAGCGCCTCGGCCTCGGCACCGGCATCACCCTGGTCGGCCAGCACGACCCGATCGACCTCGCCAAGCAGATCGCCACCCTCGACCACCTCTCCGGCGGCCGTTTCACCCTCGGCGTCGGCTTCGGCTGGAACGTGGAGGAGGCCGCGGACCACGGCGTGACGTGGCGGACGCGGCGGGAGCTGACCCGGGACCGGATGGCCCTGATGCGGGCGCTGTGGGCGGCGGAACCGACCGCCTACGAGGGGGAGTTCGGGAGCGTGCGCGCGTCGTCCGCCTACCCCAAGCCGGTGCAGAAGCCGCGCGGTCCGGTGGTCGGGCCGCGCACGCTGGTCGGCGGGGCGGCGGGACCGAAGCTGTTCGCGCACATCGCGGAGTACGCGGACGGCTGGCTGCCGATCGGCGGACGCGGGCTGACGGAGTCGCTGCCGGTGCTGCGGGGGGTGTGGGAGGACGCGGGGCGGGACGCGGCCGCGCTCCAGGTGGTGCCGTACGCCGTGTATCCGACGCCGGGGAAACTGGCGCACTACGCGGAACTGGGCATCGAGGAGGTCGTGGTGCAGTTGCCGCCGGCGGGGGAGCGGGAGGTGCTGGAGGCGCTGGACGCGTGCGCCCAGTTCCTCTGAGCGCGCCCCCAGGCCGCCTGGCTTCCGGGCCCCCGGCTTCCGGGCCCCCGGGGGCTTCCGGCCCCCGCGCCTTCGGGCCTCCGGCCCCCGCGCCTTCGGGCCTTCGGGCCTTCGGGCCCCTGGCCTCCGGCCTCTGGGCCTCCGGCCTCTGGGCCCCCGCGCCTCCGGCCTCTGGGTCGCCGGGCGGCTGAGCCGACGGCTGCCCGGCCGGTGACCCGCCGGTGCCGACGGCCGCCGAGCCGGCCCCGCTCGGGGGACCGGCTCGGCGTGACGTGGGGTGCCCGGTGCCCGGTCAGCGGACCCGGATGAACAGCACGTCGTAGCCGCTGTTCGTGCTGCGGTTCTTGACGTAGACGCCGTCCGAACCGCCGTTGGGGTTGCTGGTGTTGCCCTCGACGGTGGTGAAGCCGGCGCCGCCGCTCACCGTGCGGACGATGCCGATGTGCTCGTGGCCGCCGGTGTAGTCGTTGCCCCCGTTCCAGTCGAAGGCCACGATGTCGCCCGGCTGCGGGTCGTTCGTCACCGAGAGGTGGTAGTTGCCGGCCCGCGCCTGCTTGACCCAGCCCGAGACGTAGGTGTTGCGGTAGGAGCTGGCCCCGGTCTGCTTGGCCACCCAGCTCACGAACGTCGCGCACCAGGCGTAGTTGCTGGTGGACATCGACAGGCCGACGGCGGATCCGTAGCTGTTCGCCCGCGCGCTGCCCTCGACGGTGCCGACCTCGGCCTGCGCCACGTCGAGGATCTTGCTGTACCCGCCGCCGGGAGCGGGCGAGGACGGCCCGGTGACCGCGCCGTACAGCGCCGCCTTGGTGTTCGGCCCCACCTCCCCGTCGACCGACAGCCCCTTCTCGGCCTGGAAGTCCCGCACCGCGCTCGCCGTCAGCGGCCCGAAGTCGCCGTCGACGGCGAGGTCGGCCCCGTGGTGGTTGAGCAGGCTCTGCAGCTCGGTGACACAGCCGCTCTTCTGGCCCTGCACGATGTTGCTCGGGCAGGAGGAGGAGGTCAGGTTGATCGGCGCCGGGGCGCCGTTGCCGCCACCCGCGCTGATGTTGGAGTACAGGGCGGTCTTGGTGTTGGGCCCTACCTCACCGTCCACGGACAGGCCCGCGGACGACTGGAACGACTTCACCGCGGCCAGCGTCTGGGGGCCGAACTGCCCGTCCACGTCCAGGTGCTGGCCCTTGCCGTTGAGCAGCGCCTGGAGCGTCGCGACGCAACCGCCGCTCTGCCCCTCCACGATGTTCGAGGGGCAGGACGCCGAGCGCAGGTCGAGGGCGGTGGACGGCGACTCGTCGGTGTCGTAGAGCTCCCGCTTGGTGTTCGTGCCGACCTGGCCGTCGACCGACAGGCCGTTGGAGGCCTGGAAGTCCCGGACCGCGCTGTCCGTCGCGGAGCCGAAATCGCCGTCCACGTCGATCGAGTAGCCGAAGTGGCGGAGCAGCCGCTGCAGTTCGGTGACGCAGCCGCCCTTGTCGCCCTTGACGATGTTCGCCGGGCACGACGCGGAGTTGAGGTTGATCGGCGACGGCGCCGAGCCGCCGGTCGCGTACAGCTTGGCCTTGGTCTGCGGGCCCACCTGACCGTCCACGGCGATCGCCACGGAGGCCTGGTACTGGCGGACCGCGTAGAGGGTGTTCGCCCCGAAGTCGCCGTCCACCGTCAGGCCGGCACCGTGGGCGTTGAGCAGGTTCTGCAGCTCGGTGACACAGCCGCTCTTCTGGCCCTGCACGATGTTCGCCGGGCAGGCCGAGGAGGTCAGTCTGATCGCCGCGGGCGCGGCCGACGCCGGAACGGCACCGAGCAGGCTGCCCGCCGACAGGAGCGCGGTGGTGGCGGCGAAGACGCCGGCTCTGGCTCTCCAGCCGGGTCTCCCGGTCATGGCGCCGCGATGCCGGACGGGTGCGGTGGCGGTGCGCACACCGGACGGGCCGTTCGCCCCGGCTCTCTGCGTGACGTTCTCCGTGACTCGCTTCATGACTCGCCCTTCGTTCGACTCTGCACGTCGGCAGGCGGACGCTACGGACGGCGGACCGCCCGGAGAAGGAGCATCGGCAGCCGGGGGAGACTGGGACGCCGTCGCGGCGCCCACCTGCGACGCCCGGCCGCCGCTGGGACGCTCCTGGGACGCGCCCCGCGGTGCTCGGGCGGCGCGCCCCGCGGTGCTCGGGCGGCGCGCCCCGCGGTGCTCGGGCGGCGCGCCCCGCGGTGCTACCGCCCCGCCCCACGCCGCGCGGGGCGGGGCGGTCCCGCGGCAGGTGCCGCAGAGGTGCAGACCCCCTGACCCCCGGCCCCCCTGACCCGGCCCCCCTGACCCGGCCCCCCGGGCCCCCGGGCCCCCGGCCCCCCGGACCCCCGGCCCCCCTGACCCCGTGGACCCCCTACGTATGCTCGAACAATGACGACTTCCGCGACTCCCGGAACCGGCCCCACCGACCGCCCCGGCGGTACCGGCCCCACCGAGAACTCCATGCGTCGCGCCCTCAAACGCGCCCGGGACGGCGTCGCCCTCGACGTCGCCGAGGCCGCCGTGCTTCTCCAGGCGCGCGGCGAGGCCCTGACCGACCTCGCCGCCTCCGCCGCCCGGGTCCGGGACGCGGGCCTCGAAGCGGCGGGCCGACCCGGCGTCATCACCTACTCGAAGAGCGTCTTCATCCCCCTCACCCGCCTGTGCCGCGACAAGTGCCACTACTGCACGTTCGTCACCGTCCCCGGCAAGCTCCGCCGGGCCGGGCACGGGATGTTCATGTCGCCGGACGAGGTCCTCGACGTCGCCCGCAAGGGCGCGGCCCTCGGCTGCAAGGAAGCCCTGATCACCCTCGGTGACAAGCCGGAGGACCGCTGGCCGGAGGCGCGCGAGTGGCTCGACGCGCACGGTTACGACGACACGATCGCCTACGTCCGCGCCATCTCCGTCCGGATCCTGGAGGAGACCGGTCTGCTGCCCCATCTCAACCCCGGTGTGTTGTCCTGGACGGACTTCCAGCGGCTCAAGCCGGTCGCGCCGAGCATGGGGATGATGCTGGAGACCACCGCGACCCGGCTGTGGTCCGAGCCCGGCGGCCCCCACCACGGCTCCCCGGACAAGGAGCCGGCCGTACGGCTGCGGGTCCTGGAGGACGCGGGCCGTTCCTCCGTGCCGTTCACCTCGGGGATCCTGATCGGCATCGGCGAGACGTACGAGGAGCGGGCCGAGTCGCTCTTCGCGCTGCGGCGCGTGGCCCGGTCGTACCACGGCGTCCAGGAACTGATCATCCAGAACTTCCGCGCCAAGCCGGACACGGCGATGCGCGGCATGCCGGACGCCGAGCTGGACGAACTGGTCGCGGCCGTGGCGGTGGCCCGGCTGGTGATGGGGCCGGCCGGCAACATCCAGGCGCCGCCGAACCTGGTGGACAGCGAGTACGAGCGGCTGATCGCGGCCGGCATCGACGACTGGGGCGGGGTGTCGCCGCTCACCATCGACCACGTCAACCCCGAGCGTCCGTGGCCGCAGATCGAGGAACTGGCGGCGAAGTCGGCGGCCGCGGGCTTCGAGCTGCGGGAACGGCTCTGCGTCTACCCGGAGTTCGTCCGCCGGGGCGAGCCCTGGCTGGATCCGCGGCTGCGCCCGCACGTGGCCGCACTGGCCGACCCGGCCACGGGCCTGGCGGTGCCGGACGCGGTGGTCGAGGGGCACCCCTGGCAGGAGCCGGAGGAGGTCTTCGTCGCCTCCGGCCGTACCGACCTGCACAGCGCGATCGACACCGAGGGCCGGACGACCGACCGGCGGGACGACTTCGACGAGGTGTACGGCGACTGGGGCGCGCTGCGCGAGGCGGCCGCGCCCGGGATGGCGCCCGAGCGCATCGACGCGGACGTGCGCCAGGCCCTGGCCACCGCCGCCGACGATCCCACGCGGCTGACGGACACGGAGGCCCTGGCCCTCTTCCACGCGGACGGCCCGGCGCTGGACGCGCTGACCCGGATCGCCGACGACGTACGGAAGTCGGCGGTCGGGGACGACGTCACCTACATCGTCACCCGCAACATCAACTTCACCAACGTCTGCTACACCGGCTGCCGGTTCTGCGCCTTCGCGCAGCGCCGCACCGACGCGGACGCGTACACCCTCTCCCTGGAGCAGGTCGCCGACCGGGCGCAGCAGGCGTGGGAGGTCGGCGCGGTCGAGGTCTGCATGCAGGGCGGCATCCACCCCGACCTGCCGGGCACGGCCTACTTCGACCTCGCGAAGGCGGTCAAGGAGCGCGTCCCTGGCATGCACGTGCACGCCTTCTCGCCGATGGAGGTGGTCAACGGCGCCACCCGCACCGGCCTGTCGGTCCGCGAGTGGCTGACCGCGGCGAAGGAGGCGGGCCTCGACACCATCCCCGGGACGGCCGCCGAGATCCTGGACGACGAGGTGCGGTGGGTGCTGACCAAGGGCAAGCTGCCCGCGGCCACCTGGATCGAGGTGGTCACCACCGCGCACGAGCTGGGCATCCGCTCCTCGTCCACCATGATGTACGGCCACGTCGACCAGCCCCGGCACTGGCTGGGCCACCTGCGCACGCTGGCCGGCATCCAGCAGCGCACCGGCGGCTTCACGGAGTTCGTGACGCTGCCCTTCATCCACACCAACGCGCCCGTCTACCTGGCGGGCATCTCCCGTCCGGGTCCGACGATGCGCGACAACCGGGCGGTGACGGCGATGGCCCGCCTCCTCCTGCACCCGTACATCCCGAACATCCAGACGAGCTGGGTGAAACTGGGCACGGAGGGTGCGGCGGAGATGCTCCGCTCGGGGGCGAACGACCTGGGCGGCACGCTGATGGAGGAGACGATCTCCCGGATGGCGGGGTCGTCGTACGGCTCGTACAAGTCGGTCCGCGACCTGGTCGCCGTGGCCGAGGCCGCCGGGCGGCCGGCGAAGCCGCGCACGACGCTGTACGGGCCGGTCTCCGCGGAGCGGCAGCGGGCGGCGGAGGCGTCCGACGGGCACCTGCCGGAGCTGCTGCCGGTGCTGGACTGAGCCGTCGGGGTGCCGGGGCAGCGCGCAGTACGATGATCCGACCCCTGCGCGCAGAGGCGGGGGCCTCAGTGCCCGCTCAGCGGAGGAGATGCGTACCCGTGGCTGCCCGACTGCCCTCCTGGGTCTGGGTCTCCGGTCTCACGGCCGGGGCGACGGTCGCCGTCGTCCTCCTCGCCGTCCAGGCCGACAAGGGGCCGCACCCCACGGCCGCGGCGGTCCGCCCGTCGGCGAGCGCGTCGGCGGGCGCCCACCCCTCCGCGTCACCGGCGCCGGCGAAGGCCCCCGACGTACCGGCGGCCTCCGGCACCGGCCGCCGTATCGTCTACTCGCTCGGCGCCCGGCGGGTGTGGACGGTCGACGCGAGCGACAAGGCGACCCGCACGTTCACGGTCTGGCCGGGGACGGTCTCTCCCGACCCCGGCACCTACACGATCTCCAGGACCCTGGCGTCCACGACGGGTTCGGACGGCGTCCAGATCGAGCACATCCTCTACTTCGCCTCCAAGTCGGGGCTGTCGATCGCCTTCTCCAACGCGGTCGACGGCTCCTCCCCGCCGCCCGCCGCCGGCAGGCAGACCAGCGGCATCCGGATGCACACGGCGGACGGCGCGGCCCTGTGGACGTTCGGCACGGAGCCGGACACCAAGGTCACGGTGGTGAAGTAGCCGGCGAAGCAGCCGGCCCGAGCCGGGCGGCGGGCCCTAGGCGTCCCGGTCCGCGGGGCTCAGCTGGACGACGACCAGCGCGACCCCGGTGAGCACCAGCACCCGGGTCGCCGCGTCCAGGCCGTTCCAGGTCTTGGACTGCCACATGGAGAACCACTCGCCGCCGATCCCTATGAACCCGGCGCCGAAGAGCAGCACGAGCATCAGCAGCCCGTAGGTGGACAGCCGCCGCGCGCGGGCGTCGTCGCGCCGGAACCACAGCACGGTCCCGGCGATCAGCACGAGCGCGGCCAGTGTCTCCCACACGATGATGGCGACGTAGGCGGCGTTCTCCAGCCCCTTGTCGGTGACGGCCCGCCACATCAGGTCGTCGTCCTTGAACGTGGTGTCCATGGCCAGGACATGCTGGACGAAGGCCTGGTTGGTGCCGAAGTCGGTGATGTTCCCGAAGGCGACGAGGGCGATGTAGAGAGCGACCGTGCCGGTGAGAACGGCAGCGGCGAGCGAGAGCGCGCGAGGCGAGTGGGAGGTGGACATGTCACCGTCCTTTCCCCCGCGCGGCGGGTTACACCCCCTGTTCCGCGACCGGCCACGGGCGGTGTCCGCGCCGGTCCGACGTCCGTGCGTCTGCCAGACTGGTCATGGACCGGCTGCGGGGGAGGCAGGGATGGGGCCGACACGGCCGTCGATGCAGGAGCTGATCGGGCGGCGGCGCAGGGCCGGGTTCGTCGGGCGGGTCGAGGAGCGGGCCGCGTTCCGGCGGAACCTGTCGCTGCCGCCGGAGGACGAGCGGCACCGGTTCCTGTTCCACGTGCACGGTGCGGCGGGCGTCGGAAAGACCCGGCTGGTACGGGAGTTGGAGCAGATCGCCCGGGAGGCCGGGGCGCTGACCGCGTACGTCGACGAGGGCGCGGCCGGGGTGCCCGAGGCGCTGGCGGTGATGGCCCGTCAGTTCGTGGGCCAGGGGCGGAGGTTCAAGGAACTGGAGCGGTTGCTGGCCGTCCATCGGGAGCGGCGGCACGAGGCCGAGTCCGCCCTGGTGGTGGGCGGCGCGGAGGAGCGGGAGGGGCCGTCGGCGGGAAGTCTGGCGGTGGCGCGGGCGGCGCAGGTGGGGCTGGGGATGGTCCCGGTGGCCGGCGCCTTCGCCGTCGCCCTGGACACCGACCGGCTCGCCCAGGGCGCCGACCGGCTCCGGGCCCGGTTCCGCAGCCAGGAGGACGTCCAGCTGGTGCTGTCCCCCGAGCGGGTGCTCACCCCCGTGCTGCTGACGGAGCTGGCGGGCGCCGCCGACTCCGCCCCCTGGATCGTCCTGCTCCTCGACACCTACGAGCGCACCGGCCCGTTCCTGGACCCGTGGCTGCACGACGTGATGACCACCGACCGGTACGGCGCCCTGCCCGCCAACGTCGTCGTGGTCACCTCCGGCCAGCGTCCCTTCGACACCGCCCGCTGGGGCAGCTTCGCGGACTTCCGGACCGACCTGCCGCTCGCCCCGTTCACGGAGGCGGAGGCCCGGGGACTGCTCGCCGACAAGGGCGTGCGGGACGAGCCGGTGGTCGCGGAGGTGCTGCGGCTGACCGGCGGGCTGCCGGTGCTCGTCTCCACCCTGGCCGAGTCCGGGCCCGTCGGCCCCGCGGAGGTGGGGGACCCCAGCGCCACGGCGGTCGACCGCTTCCTGAAATGGGAGCGGGACCCGGTGCGCAGGGCCGCCGCGCTGGCGGGCGCGCTGCCCCGACAGCTCGACGAGGACGTGTTCCGCGCCGTCGTGGACGGCACCCGGGACCAGGCCGACGCACTCTTCGCCTGGCTGCGGGGCATGCCGTTCGTCGACGAGCGCGGCGGCCGGATGCGCTACCACGACGTCGTCCGGGCGCCGATGCTCCGGCTGCAGCGGCTGCGCTCGCCCCGGGGCTGGACCGAGCGGCACACCCGGCTCGCCGAGGCGTACGGCAGACGGCGCGCGGAGGCCGAGGGCGACGTGCGGCCCGAGGAGCCGTGGGCGGACGAGGAGTGGCGGGAGCTGCGGCTCGGCGAGTCGTACCACCTGCTGTGCGCGCGGCCCCGCGCCGCGCTGCCGACCGTCCTCGCCGACGTCGTGACCGCCTGCGCCCACGGCGACGACGCGGTACGGCCCTGGGTCCGGCTCCTGGCCGAGGCGGGCGAGGACGCGGACGCCGAGGCCGTACGGACCTGGGGCCGCGACCTCTCCGAGGCGCTGGCCGCGGGCGGACTCGCCGGCCTGCTCCGGCTGCTGCTCGGCCGCGCCCGGGGCGACGAGCCGTGGCGGGCGACGGCCTGGGCGCTGCGCGCCGACGCGCTCGCCCGGGACGGTGACCACGAGCGGGCCCTGGAGGACTACGACCGCGCCCTCGCCCTGGACCCGTCGCTGGTGCGGGCCCACCGCGGCCGGGCCGTCACCCGCGGCGGGACCGGCGACTACGAGGGCGCGCTCGCCGACCTCGACCGGGTGCTCGAACTGGAGCCGGACAACCCCTGGAACGTCATCCTGCGCGGCGAGCACCACCGGCTGGCCCGCCACCACGACGAAGCCGTCGCCGACCTGAGCGAGGGCATCCGACGCGACCCCACCAGCGAGTTCGCCTGGGCCTCCCGCGGCGCCGCCCACGAACGCCACGGCGACCTCGACGCGGCCCTCGCCGACTTCGACCGCGCCCTGGCCCTCAAGCCGGACTACGCCTGGGCGCTGGCCCGCCGCTCCCGCGTCTGGCGCGGACTCGACGACCAGGCCCGCCGCCTCGCCGACCTCGACCGCGCCCTGGCCCTGCAACCCGACTGGGCCTGGGGCCGCTGCGAACGCGGCGACGCGCTGCGCGTCGCCGGCCGCGACGAGGAGGCGGTGGCCGACTACGACCGCGCCCTCGCACTCGACCCCGGGTACGCGTACGCCTACGCGAGCCGCGGCGTGTCCCTCTCCCGCCTGGGCCGCCACGAGGAGGGCCTCGCCGACCTGGACCACGCCATCGCCCTCCAGCCCGACTACCCCTGGGCCCTGGAACACCGGGCCGCGATCCGGCACCGCATCACCCTGTGACACCGGTCGGCTCTTGGCGGTCGCGTCCAGGCCTTGGCGGGCAGGTCTGTTCCGTCAGGGCGCTGTGCGTCCGGGGAGGCGCGCCGCCGTCCCGGTCAGCGGCTGATGCCGTGTGCAAGGAGACTCTCGGCGGTCTCGGCGATGGTGTCCTCGATCGGCCGGGCCCGCCACCCCAGGAGTCGCTCGGCCTTGGCGCTGGTGGCGTCGAGATCGCGGCCAACCTGGTGCCTGAGCAGGCGCAGTTCCGGGTTCACGGCGCCCAGCGCTCGGGTGAGCCAGACGGGCAGTTCGCGGGTCGGGGCCTTCGCGGCGCGCTCACCCAGGCGGTCCCGCAGTACGCGGGCTATCTCGACGACGCGCAGGCTGTGTCCGGCGACGGCGAGGAAGCGTTCGCCGGCGGCCGCCGGATCGGTCATCGCGCGCACGTGCAGGTCGGCGACGTCGCGCACATCCACGTAGCCCATTCCGAAAGGCGGGCACGCCGGAACCCGTCCTTCGAGCATTCTGCGCACCAGACGCAGGGACGGCGGGTCGTCCGGGCCGAGCAGGGGGCCGAGGACGCCCACGGGATGCACCGTTGTCAGCTCCAGGCCGTCACCTTCCTCTTTGACGAACTGCCAGGCGGCGCGCTCGGCCAGGGTCTTGGAGCGCTGGTAGGGCGGGATGTCGCCGTCGAGGTCGGTCCAGTCCTCCTCGGTGAAGGGGGCCGAGCGCGGGGGGTGCCCGATCCCGATGGCGCCGAAGGCACTGGTGAGGACGGTCCGGCGGACTTTGGCGTCACGGGCGGCGCGCAGCACTCGTACGACGCCCTCCCGTGCCGGGACGACCAGGTCGTCGTCGTGCGCCGGGGTGTGACGCAGGGTCGGGGAGGCGACGTGCAGGACGTAGTCGCAGCCGGCGACGGCGTCGTCCCAGCCCTCGGGGTGTTCGAGGTCGGCGCGTACGACCGTGAGGCGGTCGTCGTCGAACGGACCGGCCGCGTGGAGCCAGGAGCGCAGTGCCGGTTCACGCCGCAGGTCGCGGACCGTGGTGCGTACGGTGTGTCCGGCTTCGAGCAGGGTCAGGACGCACCAGCTGCCGATGAATCCCGTTCCTCCGGTGACCAGTACCTGTGTCATCTGTGTCTCCTCAGCGCGCGACGTGCGCATCGAAAAGGGGTGAGTACGGCGGGTCCTGCCAGGCGGCGGCGCCGGAGTGGACGATGGGCCTCATGGGCCTCATGGGCTTCATGACAGGGCCATTCCCGGGACGCGTCGGCGGATGGCCTCCATCTCGGCTTCGTCCGAGACGCCCTGCCAGTCGTACCGCGGCGTGTACGGGGCCTCCAGGGCGCGCACCTCGTCGTCGGTGAGCTCGACGTCGAGGGAGGCCACCGCCTCGTCGATCTGCCGGATCGAGCCGGCGCCGACCAGCGGTGCGGTGACGACCGGCTGACGTCGCAGCCAGGCGAGCGCGACCTGCGCACGGGTGACGCCGCGCGCGTCCGCCACCTGCCCGACCGCGTCGACGATCGCCTTGTTGGACGCCTCCTGCTCGGGCGAGTAGAGCAGGTCCGCGAACGCTCCGTCCGTCTCGGCGCGCGCTGTGGCGCGGGCGTCGTCCCACGCGCGGGCCAGGCGTCCGCGTGCCAGGGGCGACCAGATGACCGTGCCGACACCCTCGTCCAGACACAGCGGGATCATTTCGCGCTCCTCCTCGCGGGCGAGGAGGTTGTAGTGGTTCTGCATCGACACGAAGCGCGCCCAGCCGTGCTGCTTCTGCAGGTGCAGGGCCTTCGCGAACTCCCATGCGTGCATGGACGAGGCACCGAGGTAGCGGACCTTGCCGGCCTTCACGAGGTCGTTGAGCGCTTCGAGCGTCTCCTCCCAGGGGGTGGCGTGGTCGTTGCGGTGGATCTGGTAGAGGTCGATGTAGTCCGTGCCCAGGCGGCGCAGGGAGTGGTCGACCTCCGTCATGACCGCTTTGCGGGACAGTCCCCGTCCGTTCGGCCCGAGGCGCATCGGGTGGCGCAGCTTCGTGGCGATGACCACGGCGTCGCGGTCGGCGTAGTCCTTCAGCGCGCGGCCGAGGATCTCCTCGCTGGAACCGTTGGAGTACATGTTCGCGGTGTCGAAGAAGTTGATCCCCGCCTCCACCGCGTGCCGGATGAGCGGCCGGGCGTCCTGCTCGCCCTTCGACCAGACGGGGTGCCCGCGGTCGGGCTCGCCGTAGGTCATCGCGCCGATCGCGATCGGTGACACGTCCAGGCCTGTGGTGCCGAGCTTGATGTAGTGCATGACGCCCCTCTAAAGTAAGTGGAGAGCTCTCCGAATAACGTAGTGGAGAGTTCTCCACTTAGCAAGGTGAGGTCCAGTGGTCCGTTCAGACGCTCGCGAGAACCGGGCACGCATCCTCGCCGCCGCCCGTGAGGCGATCGGCGAGGACGGCAACGTCTCGATGAACCAGGTGGCCCAGCGCGCCGGAGTCGGGGCGGGCACGCTGTACCGCAACTTCCCCACCCGCGAGGCCCTGGTGCTGGCCGTCTACCAGGACGAGGTGGCACGCATCACCGGCACCGTGCCGGACCTGCTGGCCGAGCTGCCGCCCCTGGAAGCGCTGCGCCACTGGACGACCGACCTGGTCGAAGCCATGCGCAAGAAGCACGGCCTGGGTGACGCCCTCAGCGCCGGGGCGCACCAGGCGATCGCCGAGGAGAGCTACGGCCCCGTCATCGCCGCCCTCACCCAGCTCCTGGACGCCGGAAAGAAAGACGGCACCATCCGCCAGGACGCCGACCCCGGCGACTTCCTCCAGCTCACCGGGGCGCTCTGGCGCGCCGCGCCCACCCCTGAGGACGCCGCCCCCCGCATGCTCGGGCTCATCCTCGACGGCCTGAGCACGCACCGGTAGACACGTGAGCGCGCTGATGCGGCGCGACAGGCCGCCGTTTTGCCGGATCGGCAACAGAAGTGGCAGGCCAGGACCCGGCCGGGCGACGGTGGGCCCGTGACCGACAACGACATCGCAGAAGAATCACCCGCGTCCGGCATCCCCGGGCCTGCCGACGGATACCTCGGGGACCCCGCGGTGCGGGCGGAATGGGACAACCGGTACGCGGAACGGCAGCAGTTGTGGAGCGGCCGGCCCAACGGTGCGCTCGTGACCGAGGTCGCCGGGCTCACCCCCGGCCGGGTGCTCGACGTGGGCTGCGGCGAGGGCGCGGACGCCGTCTGGCTCGCCCGGCACGGCTGGGACGTGACCGCGCTTGAGGTCTCCGGCGTGGCACTGGAGCGGGCGGCAGGCCACGCGCGGGACGCCGGCCTCGTCATTGACTTCGTGCACGCCGCGCTGACCGACGCGATGATCCCGCCGGCCTCCTTCGACCTGGTGTCAGCGCAGTACCCGGCCCTGCTGCGCACCCCCGACGCCGCGGCGGAGCGAGCGCTGCTCGCCGCCGTCGCGCCCGGCGGCGTCCTGCTGGTCGTGCACCACGCGGGGATGGAGACCCGGCAGGCACACGACAGCGACTTCGACCCGGCCGACTATGTGTGGCCCTCGACGGTCGTCGACCTCCTCGACGACGACTGGGAGGTGGAGGTGCACGAACAGCGCCCCCGCGAGGCACCTGACGGCGGCGCCGGCGCCCACCACACGGACGACCTGGTACTGCGCGTACGCCGACGGCACTGAGGAAGGGCCGGCTCACCATGGCCGGCTCAGGAGGCGGACCCGATCTCCCCCGCGAAGACGATGACCTGGTCGACGAGGCTCCGCCGCAGGTGGACGACGTCCGTTCCGGCCAGGCGGGGGCCTCCAGCACGAGCCGCTCGACCGCCTCGATCCCCTCACTGCGGCCGAGCGGCCCCCAGAAGACCACGTCCGAGGTCAGGGCCTGGGAGAGCAACGCGGTCACACAACTGTCGTCCGAGACGTCGAAGGCGGAGATGAACGTGTCGATCGCGGACTGTGCGGTCTCTTCCTGCATGCACCAGTCATGCCGGCCGCTCCGCGGACGGCGCTCAACGCCGGGCGAACGCCAGGAAGTCGACCCACGAGGCGTCGGTGAAGGTGAGCCGCGCCCCGTCCTTGTCCTTGGAGTCGCGGACGTGGACGGTGGTGGCGGTCGCGGGGGATATGGCGACCTCGACGCAGTCGGGGCCGTCGTTGCCGCTGTAGCTGCTCTTGAACCAGTTCAGTGCGGAGGTCATTTCTCTTCTCCCAGAACCTTCTCGATGAACGCCAGGGACTCCCGTGGCGGGAGAGCCTGCGCCCGGATCATTCCATAGCGCATTTCCAAGATCTGAGCCTCTCGGGGATCGCTGATCACCCGGTCGTGCAGCTGGCCCTCGGAGTGCCCCAGCGTCTTGCCATCCGGAAGTTTCAGCACGCGAAACGAGCCCATCACGCCCGCGTGGTCCTCGCGGTCCGTCGGCATTACCTGGATCTCCACATGTCGCAACTGGCCAAGGTCCAAAAGTTGTTGGAGCTGTTGCCGCAGGACCGTTCTCCCTCCGAGCGGTCGTCGCAGAGTCAGCTCTTCCAGCACGAATGTGATCGCCGGTCGAGGCACTCGCTCGAACACCGCCTTTCGTGCCATGCGCGCGGCGACGAGGCGCTCCACCTCCTCGTCCGTGTAGGCCGGCCGTCGCATGGCGTACAAGGCCTGTGTGTACTCCGGTGTTTGCAACAGGCCGTGGATCTGAAGACTCGCGTACGCGCCCAACTCGACCGCTTCCGACTCCAGCCGCGCCAGATCCCGGACCTTCTTCGGATACCGCGCCCGCTCCACGTCCTCCTTCATGAACGCGAGCTTCCCGCCCGCCCCCAGCACCTCGTCGGCCTTCTCCAGGAAGTCCGGCTTGGGGATGCGCCGCCCCCGCTCCACCGCCGACACCATCTCCTCGCTGTAGCCGATGGCGGAGCCGAGTTCGCCCTGCCGAAGCCCCGCGGCCTCCCGCCACACCTTGATCTGCCGCCCGACCGCCCTGAGTACGGCCTCGGCCTCCTCGTCCTGCACACCCGCCCCTTCCGGCGTACGACCCGTACGACCCCGACCGGCACCCGTACAGTCACGCTCTGTGCCGGGGTCGTTGCTGTTCAGAGTAGGAACGGGCGACCACGCTGGGTGACATGAACCAGAAATCCCTCCCACAAGTCATCGCCCCGACACGCCACTTCACGGTTCAGCTGTCCGCCACTCGAAGAGGTGCCCGACTGGCGCGGCTGCTCACCGAACGCCAACTCGACGACTGGAGGTCATCGTTCGCGGAGGCGGCGACGCAGGTCGTGGCCGAGCTGGCGTCCAACGCGGTGCTGCACGGGCGTGTGGCGGGACGGGACTTCCGGCTGGGGCTGCGGCTGTACGCCGACCGCACGCTCCGTATCGAGGTGACCGACGCCCGGGGCGACCGCGTCCCGCGCCTCCACGATCCGGTGTCCGGCGACGCGGAGTCGGGGCGAGGTCTGCTGATCGTCGGGGCGTACGCCGACCGTTGGGGCGTGGACGAGGCGCCGGCCGGTTGCAAGGTGGTGTGGGCGGAGCTGGGGGCACCGGGTCGTGGCGGCCCGTGACCCGGGCGTTCCCGACGGCAAAGACGGGGCATCGGAGGCCACCGTGAGTGCCCAGACCGACGGCCCGATCGAACCGCTGATCTCCATGCCCGAACTCACCCCGGATGCTCTGCGGGCCGCCGTCGCGCGGATCGCCCCGAGCCGGATCCCGGCCCTCACCCAGCACCTCTTCGAGGCCACGACGAACGCGCAGCAGACGCAGAGCCTTGCGCCGCTGCGAGCCTTCGTGCCCTCATGGGCGGTGTTCGTGGCGATCCAACGCCATCCGGAACGTGCCGCCCGCCTGCGGGAGCTGGAGCGGATCGTGGACGCGGGCGAGCAGGACCCTGCGGCCGCCATCGCGGAGATCCAGGCCATCCGGGAGACGGCTGAGGCGGAGGCCGGAGTGCTGGCTGAGGTGGAGCGCCACGCGTGCGTCCACGTCCGCAACGTCACCTGGTACGGCTGACCCCCTTCTCCCCGTCCGGCCTGGCCGAAAGCCGACCACTCGGGATCACACAACCCACACTTCGCATACCTAACTGTCCCCTGAACGGGCTTCTCCTGGTCGATTACAGTGCAGTGCGCTCGTATCTACGGACGGTGCCCGTGAGGAGGTCGTGGTGGTGAGTGTGACGTCGGGTGCCGTCTGGGGGCGTGCGGAGCAGCAGGACTTCCGGAGCCGGGTGCGCGGGACGCTCCTCGGCGCCGCCGTGGGGGACGCGCTGGGCGGCCCGGTGGACGGGCTGACGCTGGAGGAGATCCGGGCGGCCTACGGCCCGGAGGGGCTGGTCGATCTCGGGTTCGGGCACGGGCGGCGCGGGGCGGTGACCCATCACACCCAGCTGACCCTCTTCACCGTGGACGGGCTGATAAGAGCGCAGGTGAGGAGGGACACCGGGGCCTGGCATCCACCCACCGACCTGCACCGGGCCTATCTGCGGTGGGCCGCCACCCAGCGGGACTGGGGGCCGGACGTGCGGCGGGAGGAGGACGGGTGGCTGGCCCGTGAGGAGTGGCTGTACGCGCGGCGGGAGCCGACCCGGTCGCTGCTGCTCGGGCTCGGGGACGAGAAGATGGGGACGCTGGAGTCGCCCAAGAACCCGGAGGACATGGGCCCCGAGGCGGTCGCCCGGTCCGCGCCGTTCGGGCTGCTGGTGGGCTGGGAGCCGCAGCTCGTCGTGCAGCTCGCCGTGGAGTGCTCGGCGCAGACGCACGGGCATCCCACCGCCTGCCTGTCGGCGGGCGCGTACGCCGTGATCGTGCACGGGCTGGCTCGCGGTCAGTCCCTGGACGGATCGGTGCAGCAGGCCCTGGCCCTGCTCGCCGCCCGGCCGGGGCACCAGCCCGTCTCGGACGCGCTGCAGCACGCGCTCGGGGCCGTACGGCAGGGGATGCCCTCCCCGGCGCGGGTCGAGGAGCTGACCGGGGACGGGGCGGCGGACGGCATGCTCGCCGCCGCGGTGTACTGCGCGCTCGTCGGCGCGGACGTACGGCACGGGCTCTGTCTCGCCGTCAACCAGGCCGGCCCCTCCGCCGTGGCCGGCGCGCTCACCGGCGGCCTCCTCGGCGCCCTGCACGGCGAGACGGCCCTCCCGCCGGCCTGGGTGGCCGAACTGGAGGGCCGTCCCACGATCCTGGAGCTGGCCGACGACTTCGCGATGGAGATGACCCAGGGGCCGGCCCTGCACAACCCGGCGGGCGCGGCGCCGGGATGGCTGGCGCGGTACCCGCGGTAGCCCCGGGCACCGTCCGGACCGGCCCGCTCAGAGGGCGCGACGGGCTCTGACCAGGCCGGGTTCGAAGTCGTGGACGATGTTGTCGATCCCGGCAGGGGAGCGCACGGACGGTCTCCGGCGAAGACGCGGGGCGGGACACGACGGAGGCCGCACCCGCACGGTCTGCGGATGCGGCCCCTGAGCCGTGCGGAGAGGTCAGTCGCGCAGCACCTCGCCGCCGCCCGCCGGAGCCTGCGCCGGTACCGGCACCGTCGCCGTCGCACCGTCCCCGTCCGTGTTCACGGTCTCGATGACGGCCAGCCGCTCCGGGGTGTCCTCCGGCTTCAGGTAGCCGATGAGGACGTAGAGGAGGAGGGAGACGGCCAGCGGGACGGACACCTGGTACTGAAGCGGGACGCCGCCGTCGACGTTCCAGTTGATCGGGTAGTTGACCAGCCAGAAGGCGAACAGACCGGCCGCCCAGCTGGTGAGCGCGGCCGTCGGGCCGGAGCGGCGGAAGGGGCGCAGCAGGCCCAGCATCATGGGGATCGCGATCGGGCCCATCAGGCCGGCCACCCACTTGATGACGATGGTGATGATGTCCTTGAACGTGGGCGAGTTGACCTGGGTGGCCACCGTCATGGACAGGCCGAGGAAGACGACCGTGGTGATGCGGGCGGCGATCAGGCCGGAGCGCTCGTTCCACGCCCGCGCCCGCCGGGAGAGGACCGGCGCCACGTCACGGGTGAAGACGGCCGCGATCGCGTTGGCGTCGGAGGAGCACATCGCCATGGTGTGCGAGAAGAAGCCGACGATGACCAGGCCCAGCAGCCCGTGCGGCAGGAGCTGTTCGGTCATCAGGCCGTAGGAGTCGGAGCCGTCCGGCTTCTGGGCGTGGACCAGCAGGGGGGACATCCACATGGGGAAGAAGAGCACCACCGGCCAGACCAGCCAGAGGGCGGCGGACAGGCGGGCGCTGCGCTCGGCCTCCCTCGGGCTGCCCGTCGCCATGTAGCGCTGGGCCTGGTTGAGCATGCCGCCGTTGTACTCGAAGAGCTTGATGAAGAGGAAGGCGAGCAGGAAGACCGTGCCGTAGGGGCCGACCAGCGGCTTGCCGTGGCCGTGCAGGGCCGGCTGGTCGAACGCGTCGAAGATCCCGATGTTCTTGTCGTTCAGTTTCAGGACGACGGCGACGAACATCGAGACACCGGCCAGCAGCTGGATGGCGAACTGGCCCAGCTCGGTGAGCGCGTCCGCCCACAGGCCGCCGATCGTGCAGTAGACGGCGGTGATCGCGCCGGTGATGAGGATGCCCTGGTTGAGGGTGACCCCGGTGAACACCGAGAGCAGGGTGGCGATCGCGGCCCACTTCGCGGCCACGTCCACGATCTTCAGCAGCATGCCGGACCAGGCCAGCGCCTGCTGGGTGGAGAGGTTGTAGCGGTTCTTCAGGTATTCGAGCGGGGACGCCACGTGCAGGCGGGAGCGGAGGCGGTTGATGCGCGGGGCGAAGAGTTTCGAGCCGATCGCGATGCCCAGGGCGATCGGGAAGGACCAGGTGACGAACGAGGTCACGCCGTAGGTGTAGGCGATGCCCGCGTACCCGGTGAACATCACCGCGCTGTAGCCCGACATGTGGTGCGAGATGCCGGACAGCCACCAGGGCATCCGGCCGCCCGCGGTGAAGAAGTCGCTGACGTTGTCCACGCGTTTGTGCGACCAGACGCCGATCGCCACCATGACGCCGAAGTAGCCGATGAGCACGGCCCAGTCGAGCCCGTTCATGCGCCCCCCTTCCAGGGTCCGCCTACTGAACTCCGCTCAGCTGGCTGGCACTTCGCATAAGCGGAGTGGGAACGGGGAAGGCCGCGAAGTGCCCGCTCATCGTGGGTTCCTTTACGAGGGCACGACAAGCGGGCGTAAGGTCAAGGGGCAGTAAAATCGTTCGCCTTGCTGACCTTAGTTCATGAATATGAACCGCGAGAAGTGGCTGGAACCGGCCCCTCAGCGCATCAGCTCCCCCGCGTTGACCAGCAGCGACTGGCCCGTGATGGCGCGCGCCCGGTCCGAGGCCAGGAACACCGCCGCGTCCGCCACGTCCCCGTCCGACGCCAGGTCCGGCAGCGCCATCCGCCCGGTCAGCCGGCCCAGCACCTCGTCCTCCGGCACCCCTTCGGTGTGCGCGGTGAACTGGACGTACGCCTGCACCGGCGGCCCCCACATCCAGCCCGGCAGCACGGTGTTGACCCGGATCCGGTACGGCCCCAGCTCCCGCGCCAGCGAGTACATCGCGCTGGTCAGCGCACCCTTGGAGGCGGCGTACGCGGCCTGCTTCACCTGCGTGGGCGCGGCGACGGCGGACTGGGTGCCGATGAAGACGACCGCGCCGCCCCCCTCCTTGAGCCCCGGCAGGCAGGCCCGGGTCATCCGCAGCGTCCCCAGCAGGTTCACGTCGATCACCGACGCCCAGCTCGCGAAGTCCGCGTCCTCGACCCCGCCGAAGTAGGAGTCCCAGGCGGCGACATGGATCACCGCGTCGATCCCGCCGAACCGCTCCCGGGCCAGCGCGGCCAGCGCCTCGCACTGGCTCTCGTCGGTGATGTCGGTGGGCCGGTACGCGGTCCGGGTGCCCTCCGGATCGATCCCGGCCGCGCTCTTCGCGAGGTTCGCCTCGGTCCGCGCACCGAGGACCGCGTTCCCGCCGTCCCGTACGACGGCCGCGGCGACCTGGTGTCCGAGCCCGGCGCCGACTCCCGAGACGACGACGGTCTTGCCCGTGAGCAGCGACATCGATGACCTCCGGTTCGCCCACTGTGTCTGACGGACCGTCAGGGTAGGGGCGGGCGCCGGAGGGTGGAAGGGGCCGGGGCGGCGGACCGGCGAACGGCGCAGGCTCCGCCCTGGGGTGGGCGGAGCCTGCGGATGGTCACGGCCTCACGGGGAGGTTCAGGAGGACTTGCGGGCCCGGCGGGTGGCGAAGAGCGTGCCGGCGCCGAGCGCGATCACCAGGGCGGCGCCGCCGGCGATCAGCGGCGTCGAGGAACTGGCGCCGGTCTCGGCCAGCGGCGGGGTGCTGGTGCTGGGGGAGGGCGCCGGGGTGGTGGGCGGCGGCGTCTTCATCGGCGGGACGTGGGACGTGGTGGGCGGCGTGGAGGAGGTGGGCGGCGGGGTGGAGGACGCGGGGGTGGAGGGCGTCGGGGTGGCCGGCGCGGAGGTCTCCGGGGCGGGCGGCTGGCTGGCCGGCGTCGACGCGGACGGCGTGGGGGACTCCGGCTGGTCCGGGGTGCACGGCTTGTCGCCGCCGTTCCAGGCGGCTATGAGGTGGTACGGGGTGACGACGTTGCCGGGCTGGTAGGGCGCGGGGCCGTGCCCCTCTCCCGTCCCGCCGTCGTAGACGACGTCGTCGCCGTACAGGTCGATCTGCCCGTAGCAGTCGGGGCTCTTCACGGCCAGCTTCTGCCAGGTCCGCTTCGCGTCGTCACCGCTCGCGACGTCGTCGGCGGTGAGGTACACCGTGGCGTGGTCGACGAGCGTCTGGTGGCCGGAGGTGTACCAGTTGGAGCCCTCGGTGGTGTACTCGGCCAGCGAGACCGGGTACGTGCAGCCGGCGCCGACGTCCTGCCCGGGGGCCAGGCGCACCTCGACCGTGCCGGGAGCGGAGTCCCACTGGTGGAAACCGCCCTGGGAGGTCCAGTCGGCGCCGACCGGGTTTCCGTCGGCGTCGACGATGCGGTACTGCACGGTGGCCGTCCGGCAGTCGCTCGCGGTGGTGGCGCTCGCGGTGGTGGCCCCGACGAGGGGCGCGGCGGCGAGGAAGGCCGTCACGGCGACGGTGGCCGACGTTCTGGAGCGTGAGAAGCGCGTCAAGATGTGCCCTTGCGGAAACTAGGTGGAGGTGGTTGTGCGTGAGCGGTGTTGCGCAGGCCGGCGGAAGACGACGTGCCCCCACCCGCGTCACTGCACTCGCTTGCGTCACGGCGAGGCGAACCGCATTCTCGCCAGCTCTGGTGAGGCCCGTCAATTTCTTGCCAGTTAAACAATGTCTTCACACCGTCAACGGACCTCGCCATGGGCTCGTAATCTGACGTGCTGTCAGCTAAACCGGAGCCATGACAGGCGACTCGACGCACACGGAGAACGACACGCGCAGTCAGGTGTACGCGGAACTCGCCGCGGTGGGGCCGTACGGCGTCCGGCCGGGCCACGCCCTCATCACCATGGTCGAACCGCACCCCGGGCACGAGTACGCGTACAACCGCTGGTACGAGGACGACCACTACTACGCGGGCGCGATGGCCATGCCCTGGATGTTCGCGGGACGCCGCTGGGTCGCCACCCGCGACCTCCAGCTCCTGCGCTATCCCGAGAAGTCCGCCGTCGCCCAGCCGGTGACGGCGGGCTGCTACATCTCCACGTACTGGATCACCGACGGCCGGTACGCCGACCACATGAGGTGGACGGTCGCCATCAACCGGCGGCTGAACCGGGACGCCCGGGTCTACCAGGACCGGACCCATGTCTTCACGGCGTTCCAGGACCACGAGGCGACCGTGTACCGGGACGGTGCCGCCGGGCCGCGCGACTTCCACGCCCTCGACCACCCCTACGCGGGGCTGGTGGTCGAGGTCGTCGACAGCGACTCGGCCGGGCAGCGGGCCGAGCTGGTGGAGTGGCTGCGCGGGCGGCACCTGCCGAAGCGGCTGGCGGGTTCGCCGGCCGCCATGGTGACCGTCTTCCGGCCGACCCCGCTCCCCGGCGACCGGATGACGTACGTGAAGCAGGTGGAGGGGGTCGACACCCGGCTGACCCTGCTGTGGTTCCTGGAGGCCGACCCGAGGGACTGCTGGGACGCGCGCTTCACCGGCCTGGACGAGGACGTCGCCGGGTCCGGGCTGGGCCGGGTGGAGCTGGTGGCGCCGTTCATCCCGACGGTGCCGGGCACCGACCGGTACGTGGCGGAGCTGCGCTGAGCCCGCCGGGTGGCCTGAACCGGTCGCTTCGGGGGGTCGAGTTCGGACATCCGGGGGCGGTACTTCCCGCAGTACGCGCCGGAATTCCACCGCGCGCGGGCGGCGGGCGGGGGCCGTGTCCCCATACAGAAATGACCGACGCAACCGCAGCGACGACCGTTCCCGCCGTTACGGCGCGCGACCGCGCCACCTGGGCGGAACTCTTCTTCGACCTGGTCCTCGCGTTCGGCGTGGGCCAGGTCGCCCACCCGGTGGCCGTGCACCCGAGCTGGCCGGTACTGGGCGAATGCCTGCTCGTACTGGCCCCGCTCTGGTGGGCCTGGGTGGACGTGGTCATGGCGATGAACGCCGTGCACGAGACGACCCTGCAGCGGGTGTTCCTGCTGCTGACCGCGCTCACCGTCTACGGCATGGCGGTGGCCGCCCCGCTCGCCCTGGCGGACCGGGAGGCGGCGCTGCTGTACTCCGGAAGCTACCTCGCCCTGCGCCTGCTGATCGGGGAGGCGATCCGCAGGGAGTGCGCCCTCTACACGATCCACCCCTACCGGGCCGGACTCGCCTTCGCCCTGGTCCTGTTCGCCTCCGCCACCCTGCCGGCGCCGTGGCGCGAGATCTGCTGGGCCTTCGCCGTCGTCGCCGAGATCGCCGCGCCCGTCGTCCTCAGTGGCCACCTGCGCCAGTTGGCCTTCGGCGTCAACCATCTGCCCGAACGCTTCGGCCTGTTCGTCATGATCGCCCTCGGGGAGAACGTCTTCGCGGTGGGCGCAGGCGCCGCCCACGGCTCGCTCACCCCGTCCGAACTGACCGCCCTGGTCCTCGCCTTCCTGGTCGGCTGCGCCCTGTGGTGGCTCTACTTCCACCTGGTGGCCTCCGCCGTCGCGCACGCCCTGCGCACCCACCCGACCCCGTCCGTCGTCGTCCGCGACGTGCTCAGCTACGGCCATCTGGTGCTGGTCGTCGGCCTGTTGCTGGTCTCGGTCGGCGCCACCCGCACCGTCCGTTCCCCCCTGCACATCCCGGACGGGCTGAGCGCCGCCCTGCTGCCGTCCGGCGCCGCCCTCTTCATGCTGGCGTTCTGCTACACCCGGCGCCGGATGTTCGGCGCCGCGTCCGCGACCCGGTTCTACTGCGGCCTCGCCCTGGTCGTCCTCGCGCTGCCGGTCTGGCGGCTGCCGGGCGTGGCCACCCTCGCCGTCACCACCGTGCTGCTCCTGCTGGTCAACGCCGTGGAGCACTGGCTGATCAGCTCCGGGCGCCAGGTGCCGCTGATCCTGCGCAACCGGTCCTTCGCGGGCGGCCTGACGGCGACGTGACAGCTACCTGACAGCGACCTGACGTAGTAGGCCGACGGACCTGGGGCAGTGTCCGACGCCCCCCTGAGGCGGCCACGGCGGGAGGCGGAGCGTTCCTAGGTTCGCTGTATGGAACTTTCCGGCTCCCGCCTTTCCGGCACCGACGACGAAGAGGAACAGGAGGTGGCGTGATGCCGTCCCGCAGCGCCCTACCAGCCCTGCTCTCCCTGTCACTGGGCTACTTCAGCCTGGGGACGATCTCCCTGGCGGTCGTCGGCCTGAACGGCCCGATCGGCGACGACCTGCACGTCCAGCCGGCCACCGTGGGCATCCTGGTGACCGTCTTCGCGCTGACCTTCGCGGTCTGCGCGCCCACCGCCCCCATCCTGCTGCGCCGGTGGAACCGCAAGCGGGTGCTGCTCGTGGGCATCGGCCTGCTCACCGTCGGCGCGGCCCTCGGTGCCGTCGCGCCCAACTACGGTTTCCTCACGGTCACCCGGGTGCTCGGCGCGATGGGAGCCGCCGTCTTCGGCCCCGGCGCCTCGGCGGCCGGGGCGCTGATCGTGCCGCCGGAGCGCCGGCAGCGCGCCCTGGCCACGGTGTTCGGCGGCATGACGGCGGCGGCGGTGCTCGGCGTGCCGCTGGCCTCGTTCCTCGGCGGCTCGCTGGGCTGGCGGCCGGCCCTGCTCGGTGTCGCCGCGTTGTCGGCGCTCGGCTTCGTGGCGGTGCTGGTGTTCGTCCCCGAGATCCCGTCCGGTGAACCGCCGACGGTCGGCGCCTACCGCGAGGCGATGCGCACCCCCGCCACGGCCGCCACCGTCACCACGACCCTGCTGTTCATGGCCGCCCAGTTCACCGTGTACGGCATCGCGGGCGCCTATCTGAAGGACCGCTTCGGAGCGTCCTCCGGACTCATCTCGCTGACGCTGCTCGCCTTCGGCGTGATCGGGGTGGCGGGCAACGCGTGCGCGCCGCGGATCGCCGAGCGGCTGGGCGGCGGACGCACGGTGAGCGTCGCCGTGCTCGGGCTCGCGCTCGGCTTCGTGCTGCTGCTGGTCGCCCCGCACTCCGCGCCGGGGGTCGGCTTCTTCGCGTTCTGGGCGTTCTTCAGCCAGCTGTACCAGGCGCCGCAGCAGGCCCGGCTGGTGGAGCTGGTGCCGCTGCAGCCGGGGCTGATCCTCGCGTTGAACGCCGCGGCGCTGTACCTCGGGATGAGCCTCGGCAGCTTCATCGGCAGCAGCCTGCTGCCGGATCTGGGGGCCGGGCCGATTCCGTGGGCCGCGCTGGGGGTCCTGGTGCTGGCCGGGCTTGCCCATCTGTCCTCCGTTCGGCAGGTCGCCGCCGTGGCGGCCGGCGCCGAACAGTCCGCGACGCCTGTACCCACCGGCCGGTAGTGCCGCGATGACCTGTCGGTCGTCTGCGGCGCCGTCGTGACCGGTCGCGCCCACGCGGCGGTAGCCGCACATCGACACAGCCCCGCGCCCCTTCGGGGCGCTGTCACCCCGTCAGTCAAGGAGAACTCATGAGCAGCCACCAGGTGAACTTCGTTCGGGAGTACATCGAGACCGTCTGGAACCAGGGACGGACCGAGCTGGCCGACAAGTACCTGGCCGAGGACCTCATCCAGCACAACCCGAACCTGCCCGACGGGCGGGCCCCGCTGGTCGAGTTCATCGACGGTTTCCACAAGCAGTACCCGCGGGCCCGGTTCGAGATCCGGCGTGCGGCCGGCTCGGGCGACCTGGTGTTCCTGCACACCCGCTTCCGCGGCGACCCGGACGACCGCGGCATGGTCGTCGTGGAGGTGTTCCGGATCGACGAGGGACTGATCGTCGAGCACTGGGACGTCCGCGACGAGATCCCCGAGACCACCGTCAGCGGGCACGAGGTCGTCTGACCGCCGCGTCCGCCGGTTCCCCCCCCTGCCGCCCGGGAGGCTCCGCGCCTCCCGGGCGGCAGCCGTTTACCGACGAATCAGGAGACACCTGTGACACGACAGCCACGACAGCAGCAGCCGGACCGGCGGGCCGCCGCCGGACTCACCCGGCGCGGACTCCTCGGCACCGCGGCCGCCGCCGGGGCCGGTGCGGCCCTGCTGCCGGCCCCCGCCCACGCCGCCGAGGCGGCCTCCGCGAGCACGCCGGCCGCCCCCGCCGCGGTCACCGTCGCCGCCTCCGACGCCCGCTATCTCGACCTCACCTCGCGCGGCTACAACGCGAGATTCACCGCCGCCCCCGACTCCGTGCGGCTCGTGCACAGCACCGAACAGGTGGTGGCCGTCGTCCAGGAGGCGGTGCGCGCCGGAAAGCGCATCGGGGTGCGCGGCGGCGGGCACTGCCTGGACGGGCTCGTCGACGACCCGGACGTGCGGATACTCGTCGACATGTCCGAGATGGACGCCGTGCGGTACGACCCGGCGCGCCGGGCCTTCCTCGTCGAGGGCGGCGCCACCCTCGGGCACGTCTACCGGACCCTGTACCTGGAGTGGGGGGTGGCCCTGCCCGGCGGCACCTGCCCGACCGTCGGCGTCGGCGGGCACGTCACCGGCGGCGGGTACGGCGCGATGTGCCGCCAGCACGGCGCCGTCGTGGACCACCTGTACGCCGTCGAGGTGGTGACGGTGGACGCGTCCGGCACCGCGCGCGCGGTGGTCGCCACCCGGGAGCCGGACGACCCGCACCGCGAGCTGTGGTGGGCGCACACCGGCGGGGGCGGCGGCACCTTCGGCATCGTCACCCGGTACTGGTTCCGCTCCCCGGACGCCACCGGCAGCGACCCCGCCGGCCTGCTGCCCCGGCCCCCGAAGACGCTCCTGAAGTCCACCGTCACCATCAAGTGGGCCGACCTGACCGAGGCCGCCTTCGCCGCGCTCGTCGCGGACCACGGCAGTTGGCACGCCCGCAACAGCGTCGCCGGCTCCGCCTACGACAGCCTGCACAGCGTGCTCATCCTGTACAACCGGGTCCAGGGCGCCGTCGTGCTCAACTCCCAGATCGACGGGACCCTGCCGGACGCCTCCGCGCTGCTCGACGCGTACGTCACGGCGGTGGCCGGCGGCATCGGGGCGCCGTACACCGAGGTGCGCTCCTCCTGGCCGTGGCTGAAGACCACCCTCAAGGACCCCTACGACACCGGCCTGTACAACCGGACCAAGTCCAAGGGCGCCTACCTGCGCAAGGGCTGGTCCGCCGCACAGGCCTCCACCCTCTACGGCTACCTCTCCGACGCCGGCTACGACGGTCACGCCGGGATCCTGCTCTACTCCTACGGCGGCAAGGTCAACACCGTCGCGTCCTCGGCCACCGCGCTGGCCCAGCGGGACTCGGTCCTGAAGGCCAACTTCACGACGTACTGGCCGGACGCCGCCTCCGACGACCGGCACGTCACCTGGATGCGGAACCTCTACCGGGACCTGTACGCGGACACCGGCGGGGTGCCGGTGCCGAACGACACCAACGACGGCTCGTACATCAACTACCCGGACACCGACCTCACCGACCCGGCCTGGAACACCTCGGGGGTCGCCTGGCAGAGCCTGTACTTCAAGGACAACCTGGCCCGGCTGAAGGCCGTGAAGGCCGCCTGGGACCCGCACAACGTCTTCCACCACCGGCTCTCCGTCACCGCGCCGTAGCGGCTGCGGTCCGGGGCATGGACGAGCCCCCGCCTCGCTGCGGTGAGGCGGGGGCTCGTCCCGTTCGGGGGGAGGCGCGAGGCCGGGATCAGCCGAAGCTGGCCGGGAAGGCCACTCCGGTCAGCGACTCGCTCAGCTCCCGGAGCCGGGCGCGGGACGCCTCGTCGTACGCCTGGGCGCCCGCTCGGGCCCGCGTCGAGCGGTTGAAGTAGACGCCCGACACGTCGTCCAGCGCCGGGTCGGTGATCAGCCGCAGGGTGTTGCGCATGCCGTCGGCGACCGTGCTCTGCGGGGTGAACAGGTTCACCACCATCTTGGTCGGCATGTACGACGCCGGGTGCAGCGCGTTGGCCGTCACCCCGGTGCCGCGCAGCCGCTCGGCCAGGTCGAAGGTGAGCGAGATCTGGGCGAGCTTGGCCTGGCAGTAGGCCTGCACGCCGTCCCAGTGGCGCTCCAGCATCACGTCACGGAAGTCGATCGGGGCCTGGCCCGCGGAGCTGACGTTGATGATGCGGGCCGGCGCCGAGGACACCAGCAGCGGGGCCAGCCGGCAGCTGAGGATGTACGCGGCCAGGTAGTCGACCTGGAAGGTGAGCTCCAGCCCGTCCTGGCTCTCCTGCCGGGCCAGCTCGACCCCGATGCCCGCGTTGTTCACCAGCACGTCCAGCCGGTCGTACGTGGTGAGGATCCGCTCGGCGAGCTTGCCGATGTCCTCCAGGGAGGAGAAGTCGGCCAGCTCGTAGCTGAGCCGGCCGGTGGCGCCGGCCGCGCGCAGCTCGGCCAGCAGGTCCGCGCCCTTGGCCGCGCTGCGGCCGTGCAGGATCAGCGACGCGCCCTGCGCGGCGAGTTCACGGGCGACCGCGCGGCCGAGGCCGTCGGTGGCGCCGGTGATGAGAATGGTCTGCTCGGGAACGGCCTTCATGTTCGGAACTCTCCTGTCAGGCGTACGTTGCCAGTTCGTCGGTGGACTGGTCGGTGTATCCCTGGCTGACCTCCACCACGATGCCGTCCGGGTCCGAGACCCACACCGTCTTCCAGCCGGGGATGAACTCGTCGAAGGTCAGCGGCCCGAGCGTCGGCTCCAGCTCGCCCTGGGCCGAGGCGAGGAACGCGTCCACGTCGTCGACCTGGAAGGCGAGGTGACGGGCGGTGCCGGGGGCGGCCGGGCCGTCCTTCTCGGCGGTCACCAGCGGCTCCGCGTCGGTCGCGAACAGCTCCAGGCAGGCCGGACCGTTGCGCAGGAAGACCACGCGGGCGCCGTCGGCCTCCACCACTCGGGCCCGGCGGAAGCCGAAGTACCGGGTGTAGAAGTCCTCGGTGGCCTTCTGGTCACGGCAGTTGAGGCCCACGTGCGCCCAGCGCAGGCCGTTCGGGGCGGCGGTCGTCATGGCCGTCACTTCCCGGTGACCGGGGCGAACGGCACGGTGTCGTGCACGTTCGTCATGTAGGTGATCAGCCCGCCCCGGACGCGGAAGTAGTTGCACACCACGGCCTCGACCGTGATGCCGTCCGGGGTGCGGGCGGTGATGTCGGAGACCACCGCTGCCTGCTCGCCGTCCACCACGACGTGCCGGGGCACGTTGGCGAAGGAGGCGTACATCTGCGGGAAGCCCTTCATCATGTCGCGGAGCGTCTCGCGCCCCTCGACGTGCCCGGCCAGCTGCTCGTCCATGGTCTGGTCGACGGCGAACAGGTCGCACCAGGCGTCCCAGTCGCCCTCGTTGGCCAGCCGGTAGTACGTGTCGACCACTTCTCGGGTGCTCATGCGCGCGTCCTTTCCTGTCTGCCTGAATTGTCCCGGACGGGGCGTCAGGGGAGGTCCACGCCGAGCTGGCGCATCAGGCCCGCGGTGTCGGCCTGGACCCAGCGCTCGACGACCTTGCCGTCCTCCAGGCGGTAGACCTCCAGGCTGGTCCAGGAGACCTCCTTGCCGGTCGCCTCCTGGCCCAGGAACGGCGCGATGTGCTTGCCGTGGAAGGTGATGTGCATGATCACCTTGTCCGGGGCGGCCGGGTACAGGGCGTCGAGGTGCACCTTCATGTCCAGCGCGTCGTGCGCGCCCTTGATGATCACCTTGAGCTCGTCGAGGCTCTCCACGCTCCAGGCCGGGTTGTTGTCCTTGAACGTGGGCCCGAACAACTCGTCGAGGTCGTCGTAGCGGCGCTCGTTGACGGCGTCGCTGACCTGCCGGACCACGGTGTAGTTCAGGTCGTCGGAGGAGACCTGGGCGCGCAGGCCGAGCAGGTCGTCCTGGGCCCAGCGCTCGGCGAACAGACCGTTCTCGGCCCGCCAGATCTCGGTGGTGGACCACTCGACCTTGCGGCCGGTGGCCGGGAAGCCGAGCACGTCGCCGAGGTGGGTGCCGGTGAGCTTCACCCGGGTGACGATCCGGTCGTCGCCGAGCGGCGCGCCCTCCTCCAGCTCGCCCTTGAGGTCGAGCGACTCGTGCGCGCCGCGCACCGCGTCCAGGTAGGAGTCGATGCCGGTGATGTCGAAGCCGGGGTGGTGGTCGGTGAAGTCCGGGCTGAGCACGGCGCGGACCCCTTGCAGGTCGCCGGCGTTCAGCGCGTCGAGGAAGCGCCCGTAGAGCTTCCGGATGTCCTGCTGGTCACGGGTGGACATGCTGCATCCCCTCGTTCGGTCGGGCGGCGGTGGAAGACGGCTGGGAGGTGCCGAGGGCGAACGCCGCCGCGCGCTCGCCGATCATGACGCTGGGTGCGTGGGTGTTGCCGGCCACGATGGACGGCATCACGGAGGCGTCGGCGACCCGCAGGCCCTCGATGCCGTGGACCCGCAGCTCGGGGTCGGTGACGGCGTCCGGTCCTGTGCCCATCCGGCAGGTGCCGGCCGGGTGCCACAGGGTGGTGGCGTTGGCGGCGACGTAGGCGCGCAGCTCGGCCGGGGTGGTGACGTCCTTGCCGGGGCCTATCTCGTCGCCGCGGAAGGCGTCGAAGGCGCGGGTGGCGGCGAGTTCGCGGGCCAGTTCGACCCCGTGCACCAGCACGTCCAGGTCGGCCGCCGCGGTGAGGTAGCCGGCGCTGATCACGGCGTTGGACTCGGGGTCGGCGTCGCGCAGCCGGACCCGGCCCCGGCTGTGCGGGAGCACGGCGATCGGCGCGAAGGTGAAACCGGGGCCCTCCGCGAGCTCGGCCGGCGCACCGGCGGGCAGGAACTTGATCGGGCCGAAGGTGAACTGGAGGTCGGGGGGCCCGTCCGGGTCTGCCGCCGGGGTGTGGGTGAACAGGCCGGCCTCGGAGAGCAGGGCCTCGGGCGGGTGCTCCTGGAGGGACTGGTAGCAGACCGGGGTGAAGAGGTGGTCCTGGAGTGCGGCGCCCACGCCCGGCAGGTCCCGTACGCAGTGGATGCCGTGCGCCCTGAGGTGGTCGGCGGGTCCGATGCCGGACAGCATCAGGAGCTTCGGCGACTCGAACGCCCCGGCGGAGACGATGACCTCGCGGTCGGCGCGGATCCGGGCCGGGGTGCCGCCCCGGACGTACTCGACGCCGGTGACCCGGTCCCCGTCGAGCAGCAGCCGGGTGGTCCGGGCGCCGGTCACCACGGTCAGGTTGGGCCGGTCGAGGGCCGGGCGCAGGTAGGCGTCGGCGGCGCTGCACCGCCGGCCCGCGTCGTCGCGGTTGGTCTGGTACAGGAAGCCGAACCCGTCCTGCCGGGCGCCGTTGTAGTCGCCGTCGCTCGCGGCGTCGTGGCCGAGTTCACCGGCCGCCGCCACGAAGGCGGACGCCAGCGGGGACGGGTGGTCCAGCTGCCGCACCCGCACCGGGCCGTCGGCCCCGCGCAGCTCGGAGCCGCCGCCGGAGTAGCTCTCGGCGGCCCGGAAGTACGGCAGGACCTCCTCGTACGACCAGCCGCTCGCGCCCTCGGTGACCCAGCGGTCGTAGTCGTGGCGGCTGCCGCGCACCCACATCAGGGCGTTGACGGAACTGCACCCGCCGAGGACCTTGCCGCGGGCCACCGGGACGCGGCGGCCGTCCATGCCGGCCTCGGATTCGGTGACGTAGCCCCAGTCGATCTCGCCGCGCCAGTCGGCGGTGAGCAGGGAGAGGACCGAGGCGGCGTCGGCGCGGTGGATCTCCGGACGCTCGTCCGGGCCACCGGCCTCCAGCAGGGTCACGGTCACGGACGGGTCCGCGCTGAGCCGGGCGGCGACGGCGCAGCCGGCGGAACCCGCGCCGACCACCACGTAGTCGGCGGCCGGTGGCACCGGGGGAGTCGGATTCGACGGCATGACAGCCTCCAAACGGTGACGGGGTCAGAGGGCGGCCGGCTCGCCGACCTGGTAGTCGACGATCACCGGGGCGGCGCCCGGCGCGGGGCGTTCGAGCCGCCACTGCTGGTTGATCCGGAACGAGGACACGGTGCCGTCGGCGGTCGACTTCGCCGTCCACACGACGGTCAGGTCGATGCCGATCCGCAGGCCGTCCTC